>JACQGQ010000068.1 GCA_016199495.1 Chloroflexota bacterium | reverse complement strand
CACGTCTCTGGATTCCCACTTGCGTGGGAATGACAAAAAGACTTAAAAACGGCACTTACGATACAAAGCCTTTATTAAGGGAAGGGGGCAGGGGGATAGGTTATTAAACGGCCTCCTCTACCAGCTTTTGTCACAAGGGGTACATCTGGTGTATAATGTCCACGGTGGTTTCAGTTCAGGTTATCACATACTTAATTAAATTACTTCAGACTCACTTAAGTGCTGGATGACCGCAACTCTAACCAACTATTGTAAGAAAGGAGGTTATCCAATGGCTTTTGCGGATAAGTCGCTCCAGTGTTCCGATTGTGGGGCTACCTTCACTTTCAGCGCCGGTGAACAAGAGTTCTTCGAATCTAAAGGCTATACCAACGAGCCCAAGCGCTGTCCGTCATGCCGCCAAACAAGGAAGTCCGAACGTTACGGAAATGGTAGTTCTGGCTACAGGTCGCAGCGCCAAATGTTCCCGGCAGTATGCGCCCAGTGTGGTAAAGAAACCGAAGTACCGTTCCAGCCCCGCGAAGGTAGACCGGTATATTGCAGCGATTGCTACGATAAAACGAGACTGAATAGATAACGCTGGTTTATCCTTGAGAACATAGATATACGCTGGAGGTAGCTGGCATATATTAGAAAACATTTAGTCACGATACGATAACACTACCAGGGAACAGGGCTTTGCTTTCAGCAGTCTGCATTAGTTCCCGGACTAACATTTGCCACTGGCGCCGCCGGCCTCTTTCCCGGCTACTTCCCCTTGAATACGGGAGCCCTCTTCTCAAGAAACGCCCTGGCTCCTTCTTTACGGTCCTCCGGGTCACGGATTTCTGCGGAGACAGCGGCGACATAGTCCAGAGTCGATTGCAGGTCCATACCCAAGCCATCGTAGATGGCACGCTTCGCCCTTTGAATCGCTAAGGGAGGTCCTTTGACCAGCTTCTCGGCTAGCTCCCTGGTAGCACTCTCCAGTTCCCCGTGGGGCACAACCATCGTCACCAATCCGATGCGCTCCGCTTCCGTAGCGTCAATCATATCCCCCGTCCAGATGAGCTGACAGGCTCTATCTATTCCAACCAGTCTGGGTAAAAAGAAGGTGCCTCCCATAGCTGGGATAGCCCCCCTTCTGATAAAGAGCTCGGTGAATCTGGCTTTATCTGAGGCTATTCTGATATCGCAGGCACAAGCAAGGTCGAACCCCCCACCAGCGGCTACTCCGTTAATGGCGGCAATGACCGGTTTGTCACATCTCTGCAAGAGCAGCGGCAGCTGGTCCATCTTCTTATTCGTTTTCCGCTTCTTGCCACCTGGTTGACCAGGCTCTTGTGACATGGCTTTAACATCGGCACCGGAACAGAAGGCACTACCGGTCCCGGTGAGAACCAATACCCTCAGCTTATCATCCTGGCTGACATCAGCTACTACTTTGTAGATACTCTCCGTCATCTCGGGACTAAGGGCATTCCTGGTATCCGGTCGGTTCAGGGTTATGGTAGCAATGCCATCTTCCTTGGCATAGATAATATCATGGTAATCCACTGCTAAACTGCCTCCTTTTAGTTGTTGCCGCCGACTCTATGAAGTCAAGACGATTACTGGCTCACGGAAAGCTCGTCCGGAAAGATAATTTTTGCCTCGTAATTAAGGAAGGCCGAGCGCAAACCGGGTAAACCCACCTTCTCCATCTGAATATACACTGGCCTTCGGCCGATATGGCCCAGAGCATGGGCGTCCGAGGCTTGAATACAGGCATATTTCTTGGGGTAATCACGCACCTGCCCGCTATTCCATAAGCTTTTATTCTGGGGCACTGTCACCTCCAGAGCGCTGAGATATTGGTTACTGTGAATCTTCATTTTGGCTCGACGCGGCTCATTTGTCTCGAGAAATCCGCTGGGCCATCTCTCGATATGGGCGGCGATGGCAAGCCCGCGGCGCTCACCTATTTTTTGAAAGACCTCTTCTATCCCGTTGCCCGCCATAATGGCGGCATCCCCCCACCCCTCCCGGGCAATCCCAATGTAATCAAGAAAATCCTGCAATCTCTCCACCGGGGTATCCAGCTCAAAGAGGGCGATAACATGGCCACCTTTTGTCGACAGCTCGATTCCGGGGAAGACAAAGAGGCTTTTCTTGGTGGCAACCTGCCTGATGTCATCGATTGCCTCAACGGTATTATGGTCTGTAATTGCGATTACCTCCAGACTGCTGGCCAGGGCAGCATCGACGATTTGCTCCGGGGTAACGGATGGCTCGCTGTAGCAGGTCGATTTGGGGGTATGAACATGGAGGTCCACCTTCTTAAAGGCTAAGCCTTTGACTCTGTTCGTTTGATTACTCTATCCCTTCAAAAGCAAATTTTAGGTCGCCCCCAGCCAGCTCAGCGCCGTTCTCACCTGATTATGAATCGGGGTAATTTTGACAGCGCTCCGTCGGCAACAATCAGCGCAATTCATTAATGAATACTTTAATTTGCTGATGTGGTTTTGTCAATAGCTCCTGGTTTTCATGCCGGTCCTCGCCAGGTAATTCATCTACCCGGGAGCTTAAGCCACTTTTCCTTCTTGTCGGCAACGCTTGAAGAAAAGAGGCTTAAAGAGAGACGAGTGTTTAATCAATCTCATTGCCTGACTATATTTAGTATGCTATAGTTTAGCTAGTATGAAGACGACCAAGATTGATTTTATATCCGGAGGCACTGTCACCTCTGCTCAAGGGTTCTATGCCGGGGCTACCTATGCCGGCTTAAAGAAAAAAACTGAGCAGAGCTTAGACATGGGTATTCTCTTTTCGGAAGCGCCGTGTGTCGCGGCGGCTCTATTGACTACCAACAAAATTAAGTCGGCACCTGTAGTATTATGTCAAGAAAGGTTGCAGCAAGGCAGAGCGGTGGCAATAGTAGTCAATAGCGGCTGTGCTAATGCCTATACTGGCGAGCAGGGTCTGGCTGATGCTGCCGAGATGGCAACCCTGGCGGCCAATGGTATCGGCGTAGCCCCTGAGGATGTCTTGGTGGCCAGCACGGGGGTTACCGGCCAGCCGCTACCGATGGCGCTGATAAGAGCCGGCATCAGCCAGATTATTTTGTCTCAGGATGGCGGTCATGAACTGGCCAGGGCGATAATGACCACTGATACCGTACCTAAAGAAACGGCGGTGGCGGCCGCAGTCGGCGGCAATGAGTTCACTATCGGCGGGATAGCTAAAGGTTCAGGGATGATTCACCCCGACCTGGCGACTATGTTCTGTTTTTTAGCGACCGACGCTGCGGTAGAGTTAGATTTTCTGAAGACGGCACTGCGCCGGGCGGTAGATGCTTCTTTTAACATGATTTCAGTTGATGGTGATACCAGCCCCAGTGATATGGTGCTAGTAATGGCTAACGGGCTGGCCGGGAATGAAGCGATTGCCGCAGACAGCCAACCGGCGGATACCTTCCAGCAAGCCCTCGACCAGATTTGCATTCACCTGGCTAGAGCCATTGCCCGTGATGGCGAGGGGGCGACCCGGCTCATTGAGGTTACCGTGGCTGGGGCAATCAGTGTCACTGATGCCAGGTTAGCGGCCAGAACAATAGTTAGCTCACCCCTGGTGAAGACCGCCGTGCATGGGGCTGACCCCAACTGGGGACGAATTATGGCGGCGCTGGGACGGAGTGGGGCGGAGGTGATGGAATCAAAGATTGACCTTTACCTGGGGGATATTAGTGTCGTCAAGGGAGGTAGACCCTTGCCCTTCAGTGAGCCGAATGTAATCCGGGTATTAAAGAAGAGCGAGGTGCCGATAAGACTAGACCTCAACCTGGGCACAGCTTCAGCTACTGCCTGGGGTTGCGACCTGTCTGAGGAATATGTCGCCATTAACAGCCAGTACATGACTTGATAAGAGGGGCTCTAGAATGGTCAGGAAGACAAAACCGATTGGGATTATTGAAATCAACACTGATATAGTAGAAAAAGATAGGGCATTTGAGAATGCCTATGCATTTTTTATTACGCTCTCAGACAAACCTGATTCTTTATGGAAGAAATATTTTCAAGATGAATGGAAGACCTCTTCTTACGCAACGAAAAGGGAAATAAGAGTGACGGGGAATAAACTGCGCCTAATTTTCAGATATGGTGACAATCTTCGAGAGCAGGCAAAACTTGCTCAGAACTTAGTAGAAGCAACCAACAAAAGGATTGAGTAATACGATGGTTAGCTGAAATTTGGAGAGAAATCGAGAGTTGTAGAAGGGATATGTCCCTTCATAATCTATGTTTTTGTTATGGGGGTAAGGGTTGGATAAAGTTATCGTGGTTAAACTCGGTGGGTCAACCTTAGGTGACCATGACACTGCCATTGAGGACATAGTTGAGCTGCAGCGCCAGGGTAAATCGCTGGTGGTGGTGCATGGCGGCGGCAAACTAATCACCGAGTGGCTGGCCAGGCAGGGTATCGCCAGCACGTTTATCCAGGGCGAGCGGGTAACTGACCAACCTACGCTTGAGGTAGTAACGGCAGTGCTGGCCGGGCTGGTCAATAAGGAGATTGTGGCCGCAATCAATAACCGGGGCGGACAGGCGGTTGGTATTAGTGGAGTCGACGGTGCTCTTATCGAGGGAAGAATTGAGAACAAAGAAAAGGGCTATGTCGGCACAGTAACCGGGGTAAACACGATTTTCCTGGAGATTCTATTAAAGTCAGGGTTTATTCCGGTAGTTGCCACGGTCGGTCTTAATTCGTCTGATAGAGCGGCTCAGGCTCCGCCAATACTAAACTTTAATGCTGATGTCGTGGCTGGTGAAATCGCCGCCGTGACGGCGGCGGAAAGGCTCATCTTTTTGACCGATGTCGCTGGTATCTCTGACCACTCAGGCAAGCTGCTGCCTCAGCTATCATCCCGTGAAGCTGAAGCCCTGATAGCTTCCGGGGTGGCTTCGGGGGGGATGATACCCAAGATTAAGGCTTGTCTCAGGGCTTTATCAAATACCGCCACCACCTGCATTATAGACGGCAGACAAGCCCACGCCCTGCTCAGAGAAATCGAGGGAAAAGGCGACGGGACAATAATAACGAATCCGAAAACGCCCGGGAGGAAATGATGGATAATAACGTCTACACACAATTTAAGAAAGAGGAGCTTATCCTGCGGGACCACCTGGCTATCGACCGCACGATACTGGCTAACGAGCGTAACTTATTGTCCTATATCCGGACAACTGTTGCCCTGGCGGCCGCCGGTGGTGCCCTGATACATTTTCTTGACTCGCTGGTAACTTATATAGGCGGCGGACTATTGCTTGCCCTGGCGGCGGCTATCCTCGGCATAGGATTACAGCGGTTCACCTGGTACAAGGGCCACCTGAAGAATCTGCAACACTAAGAGGGAGACGATAAGGTGAAGAGGAGCGTAAGTAAACAATCTCCTAAAAGGGTGAACCGGAGCAAAAACGGTTCGGAGTATGAAAATGAGTAACTGGCAGGAGCTGGAGCACAAATACTTGATGCACACCGTAGAGCGCCTACCGGTAACCCTGGTTAGAGGGGAGGGAGCACGGGTGTGGGACGATAACGGTAAGGAATATCTGGACTTTGTGGCTGGCTGGGCAGTTAATAGTTTAGGACATTGCCATCCCGCAGTAGCTGAAGCAGTAACGGAGCAAGTTCACACACTCATCCAGACCTCAAATCAATTTTATACTATTCCCCAGCTGCAATTAGCCGAGCTTTTAGTGCAAAATAGCTGTCTGGATAAGGTATTTTTTTGTAATAGTGGCGCCGAGGCGACGGAGGGGGCGGTGAAGCTAGCCCGGCGCTACGGGAAACTTAAACTAAATGGCGCCTACGAGGTCATTACGACACTAAACTCCTTTCACGGACGTACGCTGGCAATGACGGCAGCTACCGGTCAGCCTAAATTTCAGGAACCATACCTGCCTTTACCCATCGGATTTATCAATGTGGCTTATAATAATATTGAAGCGATAAAAGCGGCGACCACCAATCAAACCTGCGCCGTGATGCTGGAGCCGATACAAGGGGAGGGAGGGGTCAACCTGCCCGGCGATGATTATTTGAGCGCAGTGCGGGCCTGGTGTGACCAGAAGGGCATTTTATTTATCCTGGATGAAATCCAGACCGGCATCGGCCGCACGGGCACGCTTTTCGCCTACGAACAATATGGTATTGAACCTGATATAATGGCACTGGCCAAGGGTCTGGGTAGTGGTCTACCAATCGGGGCTATCTTAGCCAAGGAGGGCGCCTCCGTTTTTGCTCCGGGGGAACATGGCTCTACCTTCGGTGGCAATCCGGTGGCCTGTGCTGCCGCTTACGCCACCCTGAAGTTTATTCTTGACCATGATATTGCCGGGAATGCCAGAAAGGTGGGACAGTATCTAACCACCGGGTTGCAGGGTTTAAAAAAGAAATTTCAGTTCATCACTGATGTACGCGGGCGTGGCTTGCTGGTAGCCGTTGAGCTTAGCTCCGAAATGGCGCCGTCAGTAGTCATGGCTTGCCTGGAGAGGGGTTTACTGCTTAACCGGGTGAAACCTAATGCTCTGCGCTTTATGCCCCCGCTCATTATTGGCAACAAAGAGGTCGACCGGGCGCTGGACATCCTGGACAAGGTATTATCCAGCGTTGGCAAAGAAGTCGTAAAATAACAACTCGTTAAGAGTGTTGTTGAAACCTATCCCCCCGACCCCTTTCCCTTAGCAAGGGAAGGGGGAGTGTAAGTAAGAGAGGGGCGAAGCCCCTCT
>JACQGQ010000065.1 GCA_016199495.1 Chloroflexota bacterium | reverse complement strand
TGTTATCGCTGGAGAGAAAATATGCGATTTTGCTAAAGGAAGGGACACTAAAAAGGAATTATTTATGGTACTTTTGTTCGCTCCTTTTATTGGCTCGCTGGCAATTTTGTTCGGAGTTATTTCTTGGATGTTACTTCAAGGGTTTGCTTTAGCAGTCCTTTACATTGTAACACCTATATTCATAATTATGGGTCTATATGGATTAATAAGGAAGTTACTAAAGAAGTTACTAAATAGGAGACTTCCTTAATACAGCAAGCTATTGTCAATATTTATCGACCTAGCGGTGCCTTGTAAAACCTCAAGAGACCTTCAAACATGATATAGCACCCACTGAAAAAAAATTAATCAACCCCCTATTCTACTCTATTTGACAACACCCACGACAGGGATTAAATTTAAGCTATAGGGCGCGGTAATTAAATGAAAGAATGGTGCCGGAAAGGGGGCTAGCTGAGAGATGGTGGTTAAATGCGAAAAGTGCGACCGTGAGTTCCAGGATGATAAAGCCATAGAATACCCGGGTAAAGTCTACGTGCACAAGAGTAAAGTAATGTGTGAGGATTGTCTGATAGATATGGGAGTATCACTTGACGAAGCTGACCCGTACGCCACTTATATCAAAACTCACACGGAAATGGACTCGGTTTAGTTGGAGAAGGCGCTGCCATTGTCAACTCAGAGGCTGGTCGGGGCTGAGACGAAGCGACGGCAGTCGGTCAAAAATGAAAAGGGGGAATATATGGCCAAGATTCTATACTTTGGGACTAATGGCTCGGAGAACCCGACCAAATCACTGGTGCCTTTCGTCGGGGCTAATGCCTCGGTGGCAGCTGGTGACGAGGCGATAATTCACCTCTTTGGCGACGCCGTGGTTCTGATGAAGGATGTGGTTGTTAACAGCATCGTTCCCGTGGGCTGGCCGCCGCTAAAGGAGACAGTGGCGACCACTATTAAAAACAAGGTCCCCATCTATGTCTGAGGTGCCTGTGCTGCCGCCCGTGGGGTGACTGAAGCCGACCTGCAAGGTAAGAATGCCCGCTTCACTACCTTCAGGGAATTTGCCCAGAATGTTACCGCCGCCGATAGAGTGGTCTCGGTTTGAGTCGTTGGCTGGATTGTCCTCGCCGTGCCCGTCGTCCTGGCTATCCGTACGAGAGTATCATCCGGTTATCGGTGATGCCGGTGTAGCTACTCCTTAGTCCAGGTCTACCTCGAAGGGAAGAAGAATTCGGGCGAGCATCCCGTAGAAACCGACTATTAGCGCCAGCTCGGCCATCATGCCCTCGTCCAGGTACTGAGCCAGATTTGAGAAAGTTTCGTCTTTCACCCGGGCAACGCGGGCAACCTCATCGGTGAAGCGCAGCACCGCCCGTTCGATATCATTGAAGTTGTTAGAACTCTCCCAGTTCTTGATGCTCTTCACCTGCTCATCAGTCATCCCTTCTCTTAGACCCGCCCGGGCATGCGCTCTTATTTCGTAAGCGCAGTCCAGCATCTCGGCCGTGCGCAGGATAGCCATCTCACGGAGCCTGGGGTCAATCCTGGTTTTTGTCAGCAGGGAATTGCCGGTTCTGATTACGTGGATAAGTGTCGCAGGACTGTGGGCAACCATCTTCCAGAGGTTGACCACGGGGTTACCTCTTGCCTCCATCTTGGCGAAAGTCTCAGCCACCTCTTGAGGTGCCCCATCCTTTTCAACATAGGGAATACGTGCCATCTTGTCACCTCTTCGTCGAAATCATGCTCAATATATCACGCTGGCTACCTACAGGCAAATTGGGAAGAATGGGTATTCAGGCATAGTTCGCCTCTATTTGACAGTCTAATCTCTGGCGGCTGAGTATTGGACTGGATTGAAGTAATGCCGCGGGGATACGAAAGGGTTATTCTATCGATTAGATTAGCTCTTCTCTAGTGTACTCTGGCATTATCAGCTTTTATCTCATCTTCGTGTAAAACGATTTCTTTCTGGGCGCTACCGATTTTTACAGTGTAGATATAGAAAACCTCACCCCTGGTGGGGCTTAGCCAGTAATAATCGGTTACCGTGCCACTCTGCCCGGCATACTGTCCGATAGCGGAGTCTCTAGCCGACGGCGATTTAGCCTTAAATTGTTTTATGACGACTTTCTGGCCTATCTGGTATTTTGCTTCCATCAAACTACTCCGGCAAAATGGTTTATGAATAATAGCCTGTGCCGGTGTGTTTGTCAAGGGCTATATTATTTTGATTGTTACTCTTCTGGAGTTAAGGAAGCTTGTCAATAGACTGTTGACGGAATGTGGCGGGAGCGCATGGGAGTCGAACCCACCAAAGACACTATTCATGCCCCCCAACGGATTTGAAGTCCGCGAAGCCCACCGGGACTTATCCGCTCCCTGACTATTGCGACAGACCCAGTATATATTATTGGCTTAATCAACTCAATAATCGGCTATCTATAAAGTCATCTCATAATCTATCCCCCTGTCCCCCTTCCCCCGTATTTAATACGGGGGAAGGGGGGAGTGTAGGTAAGAGAGGGGCGAAGCCCCTCTCTACCCCTGATTAAATCAGGGGTTTCTTCCCCCTCTCCTTTGAAGGAGAGGGGGATAAAGGGGGTGAGGTAGAAAAATAATCTCTCAATGTTTGGTGGCTGTTAGATGGCAGACAGCTTGAATATAGTTTAGCCAGTCGGCGCTAAGGCTCGGACGGGGCAGTGGGCAGAACGGCACGGGCTTCCTTGCGCTGGACAAGCCTGGCTAGCCAGATGCTCATCTCATATAAAACAATCAGTGGTGCGGCGACAAGGCTTTGATTTATGGGGTCGATGGTGGGAGTAATAATAGCCGCCAGGATAAAGGCAACGATAATGGCTGCCCGGCGCTTATCAGCCAGCCATTTTGATTTAACGATACCTATCCTTGCCAGGAAGGTTATTACTACCGGCATCTCGAAAACGAGGCCGACAATCAGCAGCAGCCTGGTCACGATGTTGATATAATTCCCGATTCTGGGCTGGGGGGTGGCAATACCACCGGGCCAGGTAAGCAAGAACTCGGTTAGCCGTGGTATCAGGATGAAATAGGCAAAGACAACGCCGGCGACAAACATCAGTGCTATCCACGGGAGTATCAGGTAAACATACCTTTTTTCTTTGGGGGTCAGTGCCGGGGCGACGAACATGATAAGTTGATAAGTCAGGTAGGGCATCGCCAGTATAATACCACTGACCATGGTCACCCTCATATAGGTGCCAAGCATCTCCGTCATCTCGATGTAGACAAGATTAATGTCCTGGGGCGCCGGAGTAATCAGAATATCGAATATCTGCCTGGCAAAGATGAAGGAGATAGTTGCCGTAATGACTACGGCGATGACGCTTCTAATTAAACGCTTGCGTAGTTCGATAAGATGCCCGAGGAGAGGCAATTTCTTTTCATCATCGTTCATTTTAGCGGCTAATGCCTCACTGGTTTCCCGGACTAGCTATCCCGGTGTTGCCGGATTCTGCCTTGCCGGCATCTGCAGATTTCCTGGCCTTAGCATCACTGATTGCTCTGGACTGAGACGGAGGCTCTTTTTCTTCCATGTCTAATTCTTTGGTGATTGTGGTCGTCAGGTCAGAGGTGGCTTTCCTGAAGGCACGTAGCATCTTCCCTAGAGTCCGGGCAATCTCCGGTATCTTCGCCGGCCCCCAGATTATCAGGACCACGATTAGGATGAGCAGTATTTCTGGTAGCCCCATATCAAAAAAACCCATTACCCTTTTTGCCTCACGGCTGACTATTTAATGCCAGGTTACAAGCTGAATCAGGCACTGTCACTAAACGACAATTGATGGCTGGTAGCTCCGGGAGATTGGATTTTCGCTGGCTTTGTTCTGCCGGCGATAGTTTTCCCAGTGACCTTCCTTGTTGGATTATAGAAGATTGTCTGGGAATCTTCAATCTCTGAGATTGTTTCGTAACCCCTCACCCCTTCACTTTCTAAGGGCTTTGTATCATAAGTGCCGTTTTTAAGTCTTTTTGTCATTCCCACCCCGTATCAGGTACGGGGTAAACTCCGGTGGGAATCCAGAGACGTGCCTAATGATACTAATGGATTCCCGTTCCCGTATCGAGTACGGGACAAGCTTCACGGGAATGACGACTTTATTGTTTGCCAGCGATTAGCCCCGATATAAGTGGCAGGCGACCAGATGCTCGTTGCCAATATCCCTGAGATTCGGCTCTTCTTGATGGCAAAGCGGTAACACCCGGTGGCAGCGAGTGTGGAAGCGGCACCCCGCCGGCGGGTTTATGGGGGAAGGCACGCTACCCGGGAGAATGATTCTGGTCTTCTTTTTTTGTGTTATACCAGGGATGGCCGACAATAAAGCTTCGGTATAGGGGTGCCGGGTATTTTGGAAAATCTCATCCCGGCTCGCCAGCTCGACAATTTTGCCCAGATACATTACGGCCACCCGTTGTGAAACGTATTTTATCACCGATAAATCATGGGCAATAAAGAGATAGGTCAGACCGAATTCCTCGCGCAGGTCCAGCATTAGATTTAAGATTTGAGCCTGGATAGAAACATCCAGGGCACTTACCGGCTCGTCAGCAATAATAAGTTTGGGATTCAGAATGAGAGCCCGCCCAATACCGATGCGTTGCCTCTGGCCGCTACTAAATTCGTGGGGATAGCGTAGCCCCTGTTGTCCTTCTAAGCCCACCCGTTCCAGTATCTCTATCACCCTTTGTTCCCGTTCTTTGTCGTCTCTGACACCGTGGATAAGCAGCGCTTCACCGATGGATTGACCAACCGTCATCCTCGGGTCAAGAAAGGACTGGGGGTCCTGAAATATCATCTGCATTTCCTGGCGTAATCCTCTCAGCTCTCTCTGGTTAAGTCTGGTAATATCGGTCTTTCGGTAGATAATCTGACCCTCGGTCGGTTCTTCCAGTCTCAATATTGTCCTGCCCAGTGTCGACTTGCCACAGCCTGATTCACCGACCAACCCCAAAGCCTCTCCTTCTTTGATGTCGAAAGATACGTCGTCTACGGCCCTGACATCACCCAGATGTTGAGAAAACAGCCCCCCGGTAACCGGGTAGTACTTCTTTAAGTTGTGCACTTCCAGTAGCTTATGGTCTAGCATGGCTGGCTCGTCTCCGCTGGAGAATACAGGTGGCAGAAAACGCTATGTCCCTGGTTAACCAGGACCGACGGCTCCTTTTGCCGGCGACAAATAGCCAGTGCTTTATCACAGCGAGGGTGAAAAAGGCAACCGTTAGTAGGCTCAATCAGGCTGGGGACGGTGCCGGGTATCGACTGCAATCTATCATTACCTTGTGTCATGTCAGGTAAACAATTAATCAAGCCAACGGTGTAAGGATGCCGGGGGTTGCCCAGTAACTCGGCCACGGTCGCTGTTTCCGCCAGTCTACCGGCATACATCACTACCATCCTGTCGCCAATTTCGGAGACTACTCCCAGTTCGTGAGTTATGAAAAGGAGGGACATCTGTCGCGTCTCTTTCAGCCGCCGAAAAATGTCTAAGATTTGAGCTTTGATAGTGACATCGACGGCGGTCGTCGGCTCATCAGCAATCAGGATTTGCGGGTCACAGGATAGACTCATGGCAATCATGGCTCTTTGTTTCATCCCGCCGGATAACTGGTGAGGGTAGTAGTCGGCCGCTTCCGCCGGTGATGGTATGCCCACCTCTTTAAGTAAGCTCACCGTTCTCTCCTTTGCCTCACGGCGGCTGAACTTCAGGTGGAGCTTTATTTGCTCCGCTATTTGGTCACCGATGGTCAGTACCGGGTTCAAAGCCGATTGGGCATCCTGAAAAATCATGGCAATTTCTTTGCCTCTAATCTGCCTGACCTGCTCACGGCTAGATTTCAGCAGGTTGACATCGTGGTAGACTACCTCGCCAGCCACTATCCGTCCCGGTGGGCTATCAATCAAGCCCAGAATTGAGAGGGCGGTTACCGTTTTGCCGCAACCGGATTCACCGACCAGGCAGAGGCATTCGCTGGGCAAAAGGTCAAAATCAATACCATCCACTGCCTTGATAGTGCCGCGCTGGGTGAAAAAGTAGGTCTTTAGATTTCTGACGCTCAGGATTGCCTTCTCCATATTAAACGGCGCTCCTCGGGTCAAAAGCATCCCTGAGCCCATCACCCATAAAGTTAAAGGCAAGGACAGTGAGGAAAAGCATGACCCCCGGGGCGACAGCTACCCACCAGGCAGTGTCCAGATTTTGTTGCCCGGCTCTGAGCACCATCCCCCAGCTCGTTACTGAGGGGTCGCCTAAACCGATAAAGCTCAAGCCGGCTTCAGCCAGAATGACCCCCGGAATGGATAGGGTGGCGATGACGATAATCAGGCTGATGACATTCGGCACCAGGTGAGCCAGGATAATGCGGCTATCACTCGCCCCCAGGGCTTTGGCCGCCATAATGAATTCCCGTGTCCTCAGGGAGAGGGTTTCACTCCTGACTAAGCGGGCGGTGCCCGTCCAGCCGGTCAGACCGATGACGAGAACGATGAAGGCCAGGTTAGGACCAAAGATAAAGACAATGAACACCAGTAATAGGAAAAAGGGGAAAGTCATCATAATATCGGTGAATCTCATCAGGATATTGTCTATCTTACCCCCTAGATAGGCAGAGGTGACACCGATAAGCGTTCCCAGGGCGACGGCGATACCGGTGGCTAACAAGCCGACCTGTAAGGAGATTCTGGCGCCGGAAACTATCATTGCCAGCAAGTCCCGACCCTTATTATCGGTGCCCAGCGGGTGTTTCCCGCTCCCGGTGATTGTTTTACTGATAGATTGCTGGGTTTCCGGGTGATAGACTGATTCCTCGATGGTGAAACCCAATGGTGGTATGTTTTTCTCTTCAAAGTTAGTCGCCGTCGGGTCGGTGGTGAAAAAGGGACCAATTAAAGCCAGCAGGATTAGAAATAGAATGAAGGCTAAGCCAGCTACCGCCAGCCGGTTCTGGCTGGCTCTTTCCCAGTAGTAGCCGACCAACCGCCGGCTGGTGTAAAGGGGGTATATTCCGTAGAGGACGGCCAGCGTGCCCAGGGCAATATAGAGATAGCCGAGCGGGTCAAAGATTTTCTCCACCACCAGAACATCCAATAAAATGGTTACGCCCAGAAGGGCAGCCATCAGGATAAGAATCAGTTTCCTGATACCGCCAACCTTTCCGGTGATGTAATTGATACTCGCTAACCAGTTAGTCATACCTTATCCTTGGGTCGAGGTAGGTATAGGTAATATCGGTAATGAGATTAATCATCAATATCAAGAAAGCCGAGATAAGGGTCACCGTGACGACCACGGCATAGTCATCGGCAAAAATGGCATTGAAGGATATTCGTCCCAAGCCGGGAATGCCGAAGACAATCTCGGTGAAGTAGGCGCCGGCAAAGACAATACTGCCTAAATCAAACATGATGATGGTAATCAAGGGGAGAACGGCATTTCGGAAAACATGCTTACCGATGACCGTCCTTTCCGGCAGTCCTTTGGCTCGTGCCGTCCTGACAAACTCCTTGCGTAAATTATCCAGCATGGCTGACCTGGTATATCGGGTATAGCCGGCCAGCATGCCGGTAGTAATGGTAATCACCGGCAAGGTTAGCTGCCTGAGATTATCCAGGGAAAAGATGGGTATGCCGCTGTCATAATAGGTCTTGAATAGCCCCAGTTTCACCGAAAAGAGCAGAATGAGCATCACGCCCAGCCAGAAATTGGGGATGGAGATACCGATAAAGGAGAAAAAGGTGGCGATGTAATCGGTTTTGCTGTATTGCCTGACGGCCGAAAGAATGCCAATTAAGATACCAACTAAAGCGCCCAGGATAGAGCTTAAGAAAATCAACTGGAAGGAGTAAATCCAGTGGGTCTTAATCAGTTCTATGACCGGCATTGAGGTACTGAAAGACCAGCCCCAATCCCCGCGCCCCAGATTAGCCACATAATTTATGTATTGTTCATATAGCGGCTTATCCAGGCCATATCTGGCTTCGATGGCGGCCACCGCCTGAGATACATCCTGCCCGCGGGCGGCGATATTAGCCAGATACTTATCGGCTGGTGAAGTTGGGCCAATTCTGACCAGAATAAAGGTGACCGTTAATATTCCCAGGGCAACAATCAGGGCAAAGAAGAGCCGTTTGATAATGTAATCTCTAAGCCAGTTCTTTTTCATAGGCATTAGCCGGGAACCTGGAATTTGAAGCAGGCAAAACTACCGGAAACTGTTTACGGCTCAGGGCGCCAGGTTGTTCTCAACCGGGTTGGTTAGGCAAAGGTCACTCGAAGTACCACAGGTGATAGTTATACCCCATGTTTATCCCCGGTTCTATCCCCTGGACACTCTTCTGGAAGCCGGCATTTGCCAGTTGGAATGCTAAAAAGTTCACCGGCTGTTCTTCGGCAATAAGCCGGGATAGCTCGGCATATAATTCTTTCCTGACCTCTTCGTCCAGTGCTTCCGCTGACTTCACCCTCTTGAACAAATCATCAACCCGGGGATTGAAAAAGCCCCAGAAGTTCAAGCCGCCCTTGGTAGTATAGAAAACGTCCGTCCCTGAGGGCGCCAGGGGGTTCGTGCCGAAGCCGATGACCAATAAGTCCCAGGGTTCCTCGCTGACGGCGCCGGCGCCATTGTTAAATGCCGCTTCCTGGTCGCTGCCGGGAACCTTATTCCTCAGGTATTTCCCCAGCTCGGTTGCCCAGGGAACAAACTTAAGTTCTACTTCGATGCCAATGACGGCCAATTCCTGCTGTATCAGGTAGCCCACACTTTCGCGCACATCGTTGCCGGCATTGGTGATTAAGGTTAGCTTCAGTGGTTTACCTTCTTTATCGCCCACTTCGATGCTGCCATCAGTCTTTCTGGTGGCGTAACCGGCCTCAAGGAGTAATTCTTTAGCCTTTTCCTTATCCAGTAGTGGCGCAACCCCGTATTTGGCGATACCTTTGTCCGCATACCAGGGTGAGGTGTTGGGTATAAAACTGAAAGCCGGCTCGCCGAAGCCATAAAGCACCTGCTCTATCATTAGCTCCTTGTCTATCGCTGTCGACAGAGCCTGCCGCACCTCTTTATGTTTCAGCCCTTCCCAGCCATTGTCCCTGAGGTTATAAGCCAGCAGCATGTAGCCACTGCTCGGTACCGTATGGATATTAATCTGTTCCATCCCTTTGAACTTACCGACCTTATCCGGGTCGATGTTAGTCGCCGTAATGTCTCCGGCTTCCAGGGCAGCATGGACGATGGCTGGAGTGCCGAAAATCTTGATGGTATATTTCTCAAAATAAGGGGCACCGGTGTTCTTGCCGAGATAGTATTCCGGGTTGCGCGCAACAACGAACTTGTCGTTTCTGAGCCACTCGACAAACCGATATGGTCCCAGGTTGCCGGTGTAGCTCAAATTATTGAATTCTGGTGCCTGGGTAAAGGCTTCGGCATCACCCTCATATTTAGTCGCGATGTATTTGGGATAGGGGGTCAAACCGCGCACGGTATAGATAAATTCCGGGTCAACCGTCCGGCGGGTTAGGGTAAAGGTGACCTCGCTGACTACTTCAGGGGTGACGAACACTATTTCATCAGCTATCTCTTCCTGCCAGTCGCTCTGGTAGGGGTAATTGAGCCAATCGGAGAACATCAGGTTCTTCAAGGTATAGACATAGTCTTCGGCCGTAACCTTGGAGCCGTCACTCCATTTCAGGTCATCCCTGATGGTCACGCTATAAACCAGGCCATCTCCACTGACTTCAACATCTCTGGCGGCCAGGCGTAACTGGATACGCCACTCGTTGTCATAGGTAACCAGGGAATCCAGAGTGTGCCCGCTATAGCTAAAGGAGGCAGCATCGGCCGCCAGTATCCAGTTCAGCGTTTCCGCATCCCCGGCCGATGTGCCTGAGATGTAATCCCCCCCGGCCTCCCGGGCAACCCGGCAGGAGCTGGTCAACAGGACGAGAGCCATTAGTAAGAAGATGAAGATTTTTAATTTTATCATTGGTTGCGCCCCTTATTTGTTTTCTAAATTACTTTTACGACTATTATCACCATTATAAAACATTTCTTTGATATTCATCCCGTCGTCTTTAGTGGGGGTGGGTTATTTTCTTCTTTAGAGCCAGCGGCTTTAGCGACCTCTCCTTCTCGCCACTGGTTACGGTGTATTTCCATAAGCATGAAGCTAAATCCGTCTTTGTCCCAGTGCCGGTACGGGGTGAAACCGCATTTTTGGAAACACTTCTGTGCCCGGCTGTTTGACTGCAATGTTTTTAAGTAAATTCGTTTGATGTTTGTCTCGCGGAAAATATGATTGACCAGAGTGGTGATAACATCAGTGCCGTAGCCCTTATCCCAGTAGTTACGGTTACCAATCATAATG
This sequence comes from Chloroflexota bacterium, assembly GCA_016199495.1. Lineage (GTDB taxonomy): Bacteria > Chloroflexota > Dehalococcoidia > Dehalococcoidales > UBA2162 > JACQGQ01. Next base: position 4,944 of record JACQGQ010000065.1, on the reverse strand, counting down.
CCCAGTTCGGCTTCGCCCCTGCTCTCGCTAACGTTATAGTAGGAACAGTTGCCAATGTGCTTACTGTCCAGGGTATCTATGGCGAAGCGGCGGCTGCTCGGGGGGCAATAGCTCAGTTCCTCAGCATACTCGGCGAGATACTGGGAGAAAGTAATCGTTATCGGGGAGACAGCGTCAAGGTGACTTAGCTCGGGGTCTGTTTCCCAGGCATAGTCGTTCCAGGCATCGACGGTGCTTTTTTCACGAAGTATAACTTTACGGCCGCTAATCATAGTCTCCAAGATTGCTGAAAAAGTCCTCGTGTTCTTTTTCAGCCAAGCTACCCCTCCACCAACTGCAGATTTAATGACCGCTGACAAACGGCGTTTTGCAGCGGTCTCTTAAGCGTTTCAGATTAAAAAAGATGATGGGTTTTCCTTTGCTTCCAGCTCAAGCAGGCTTTGCTCTGCCGCCTGGCTGATTAGCTCGTCAGGGTTATCCCGGCATTGTTCCAGGCATTCTCTAGCCTGGGGGCTATCTATCTTACCCAGCGCCTGGATAGCTGCTATCCGGACATCAGCATCGATGTCATTGACCAGCCCGGTGAGGCAGGGTGCGGCTGCTTCTGCCTCCAGCTCACCACAGGCCCTGGCGGCTTCATAGCGCAGCTCAGCGTCGCTATTACCCAGCTCCTTGAGCAGTATCGGCAGCCAGGTAGGGTCGCAATTCTTACCCATGGCGTAAACAGCGCCGACTTTAAGTCCGGCATTATGGCTGTGATAAGCTTCCGTGATGGCTGTCTTCACTTGAGGCAGGCTTAGCGGTGCCGCGGCTTCCAGGGCACGGCGTCTCACTTCTAGCGGTTTGTCTTTATCATAAATCACCGACAGTAAAGCTTCCTCTATCCTGGATACATGGCACGGGCGTAGCTTGTTGTGCTCAGCCAGCATTGCAAATTTGCCCAGTGCCCGGGCCGCCGCTGCCTGGACTTTCTCCGAGCTATCTTGCTCCAGCAGATTAACCAGCGGGTTAATCAGGGAGGCCTCTTCACTTTCCCACAAACCTTCAATAGCCTGGCGGCGCACCTCGTCGTCCCCGTCTTGCAGGCAATATTTGAAAATGCTTTCAAAGTTGAATTCAAGGTTGTCTTCCGTTAGCGCAACCAGCCGATATACAATCTGGCGCCGTCGTTCTGTTTCAATTACTGACCATAGGCACCGGAAGAGCTCCAGTTCTTGTGAGCTTAGATTGGATAGCTCGGTTAGCCGTGAATTGAGTAGAGGCTTAGCGCTATTGCCGATGTCAGCTATAATTTCTTTAGCCGGTGATGTCATGGTAGTCTCCGTAATTCTATTCTTCCTCCTCCATCTCATCCCCCTGTTCCCAGATAGGCTCGGTAAAAAGGTCGATGTACTCTTCCATGGCTTCGGCGGCGAGCTGCTTCATTCTTGCCTTTGTCTCCCTGGCTAGCTGTGCCAGCTCAGCGGTATCAATTTCAATATCCAGCATTTTGGTCAGAACTTCGATGATAGCCAGTGCTGCCATCGGGTTCTGCATTCGGCTGGCAGACATTGGTACTTCGCCGAGCAGGCAAATACCTTCAATACCCCTGTCTTTGGCGACGCCCAGTAGCAGTCCGTTCAACCCGGCAATTTGCAGGTTACCCCTTTGCATCAAATCATACGCTTTCAGCTCCTCGGTCAATGGCTGGCTGGTAGCTACTCCCCAGACCTTGGGCTGCTCGGTATGGTGCATTCGAGTCAGGGCGGCGGCACAGGTATATAGCCTTTTGACCTGAAACTTCAGTCCGACATCGAGGACACAATGAGCCAGGTCGTATCCCTTAGTCGCCGGCTGGTCATCACCGATGAATAGTATTATATCACTTCTCCCGCCTTTGTTTTTCCAGTAGTAGAACCGGCTCTGCGGGAACTGCGGCGATTCAACGACATTGTCTCTCACCGCCACCCCGATGGGGTCGAAGAAGTGAGCAGCCTCGATTTCAGCCAGCCTCTTAAAGTTAGCCTTCCTGGCTAAGTAGGTCGCTACCAGCATGGAGACATTGCTGATGCCGGGCCAGGCCGCCAGCATATTCGACGAGTTAAGTTTCGGGCGGGCATAAAGCTTGACTAAACCCTTCATTTTGCTTGCCTCTCTTTGTTACCAGGCTGTTTAACTGTCATTGCCCTGTCCCTGTCATTGCGAGGGACAGAGTCCCGAAGCAATCCGCTCCCTGTTCTAAACGGATTGCTTCGGCTGCTTGCTTCGTTCCTCGCAACGCCTCGCAATGACAGTTTGTATTCTTTACAGTCTCTTAACTATTATTATAAGGTAACCCCATCCCCTTTGTCCCCTTCCCCTTATCAAGGGGAAGGGGAATTGATTTCTAAAGAGGGGCAAAGCCCCTCTTGGACTCTCCTTTAAGACAAGATTTCGCCTCTTGTAACGCGCTCTATTTCAAATTTTACGGGTGTTCTTGGTCTAGCTCTCTCTATGAGCTTGTACTTCAGTAGCTCATCTTTTACAAACTTCAGGTGTAAGAGGGCTTTGCATTTTGAACAGACTAGCTGCCCATCATAATTGTCCGTATTAATGTATTTTGGGAGTTCAAGAGTTTTGTCACACGCGAGGCATTCTATTTCCAACATTTTATCCCTCCAGAGAACTTCGCCCCTCTTAAATTCCCCGATATGCGAAATAATTGTTTTGCTTGTTCATAACGTTTGACTGCCAGTGGTGTTACTCAATCGTGGTTGGTTATTAAATTAGCCCCTGAGATTTATCATCTTCGTTTTTCAATTCTTCCAACCTAGAACATAATCGGTCACGCTCTTGCTTCTCTTCCTCTGTTAAAGTTGACTCACGAATAACGTCACCTTGGTCATACCATCCAATGCTGTCTTTTTCACCTAACTCCCTGATTCTCCGATTTATTCTATCCATTTCTTCATACATATTATTGCCTTTACCCACTTTTAAACCCTCCACTTCGTTAATTTGTTATCTCCCTGTTTGTGAAATTGACGGCATAAGTGGTGTAATTCTCTGTCAGTTAAATAGTAGAAAACCGAGCCTTTAGGTTAGCTCTCCTTCCCTTATTTTATTTGCTTATGACATTGAATTTCTCTATATCCAGGATTTCAATGACTCCCGTTTTCTCATAGAAATGCGCTGTCAGCTTCAAGTCGTATGTACGAATTACACGCGTACTTGTAATCCTACGCCCACCCAATTCAGAAGGTAGCCGCTCACCCCATTCAGAAGGTATCCAAATTTCCCAACTTTGAGAGTCCTCTCCAGAGCCCGAGACTTGAAACAGCCATTTCCACTTTCCTAGGTATGTTACTTCTCTGGATTCAGGGTCAAATTGGCTTCTATCGTGTTCGGTTAAGTAGTTCGGTAACCGAGCCCAGATAAGCGTAACGACTTCTTCCTCTGAATAATATCTTGATTGGCAACCGAACGATAAACTACCTAGTAAGAGTAGTACTACCGCAAGAAGGACATAACATTTAGTTTTCATTTCAATCTTGTCAAATGTTTACTTACTCGCCACCGAGACAGCGGCGAGGTAGAGGGGTGGGGTGTTGAGGAAGCCGCCGACCCATTTAGCCTCGCTGCCGATAGCCGTAATCTGTTTCAGGAGCTGGTAGATATTCCCCGAAACCATGGTATTCTTCACCCTACCTACCATTTTACCATTTTCTACCTTATAACCTAAAAGAACATTGCCGCTGAAATCGCCACCCAGGATATTGCCCTGGCTGGCACCCATCAGTTGTTCGACCACCAGTCCTTCCTTAATGTCTTTCACCATCTCGTCAAAGGTAGTCTTGCCCGGGGCAATAATAAAGGCACTGGGGGAGGGGGCCGGTAACCCACCACGACTTCTATCGCCGCTGCCGGTGCTTTTGGTATGGGCCAGGGCGGCGGTTTGCAGGTCATAGAGAAAACTGGCGACTACCCCCTGCTCGATGAGGGGGGTGCGTCGACTGGGGACACCCTCGTCATCGCAGGGACGGCTGGCCGGGCGGTAGGCGAGCGTCGGGTCGTCCCAGACACTTAGCTCCTTGTCAAAAACCATCTGGCCCAGCTTACTGCCGAGCGGTGAAGCCCCTTCCAGCACCGTCTTACCATTGAAAGCGGCCATCAGGGGCATGATTAAAGCGCTGGCGACCCCGTGCGGGGTAAAAACCACCGGCAGTGATTTGGTGGCGGCGGCTGCCTGGTTTTTGGCTAGCTCAAGCTGCTGGAGCACACTCTCAGTCACGGTACTTGATTCCAGGATGGGGTGGCATGAGCTCTGGTGTTCACCGACGAAGAGCATGTCGGTGTCGTGAATCAACTGCCCTTCGATACCCAGTCCAAAAATGCTTTGCTTATACTGGGCTTCTCCACCACGAGAGTTTATAATGCGCACTGATATTATGCCCCTGGTAACGGCGGCTTCACAGATAAGTTCCGGGGTATGACCCCTGACCGCGACTATCAGCTCTTCGCCGAGTTTCGCCATGTCCTCGAGAGATACCGCTTCGACAGCGGGGTCGAAGATTTCAATCCGGGGGTAGGGGGTCAATGAGGGCAGCTCGAATCTGGCGGTCATGCCGAATTGGGCTGTTTCTACGGCCATATTGACCAGCTTCTGGCTATCACCTAGCTCGGTAGTCGTGGCATAGCCAATCCTGCCCTCTTTAATGATACGCAGCGCCACACTGGAGCTCTGCTTGCTCTGGATGTGCTTCAGGCGGTTGGTTTCAAATTGAACCGGCGTCTCCTCTGAGGAGACCATGAAAACCTCGGCTTCCTCAGCTACTTTTTTAGCCTTCGCAAGAATGCTTTCCACTCATCTGCCTCCCTTAAACGATGATTAGAGGTCATTTAGTAACCCATCCCCCTGACCCCCTTCCCTTGCTAAGGGAAGGGGGGAGTAGAAGTAAGAGAGGGGCGAAGCCCCTCTCTAAAATC
>JACQGQ010000064.1 GCA_016199495.1 Chloroflexota bacterium | reverse complement strand
GTCATTGCGAGACCATCCGCCGCAGGCGGAGGCGAAGCAATCCGCATCTCACGAATCACAGACGGATTGCTTCGTCGCCCTTCTGCTGAAAGACTCCTCGCAATGACATTTGTCAGGCGCTTAACCACCAGGCTTGGACTTAAGGACAATACTACCCCCGGTAACCCAGGGGTAGCCCGTAGGCGGAATAACCGGCGTAAAAAAGCGACCGCTCGCCTCCAGGGCAGTGATGAACTCGATAAAGGCGTCGCGGCTATCCGCCTGGCCCCTGAAAGTTACCCGGCCGCCGTCATGGCTAATCGACTGCACCTCGACACCAAGCTCCTCAGCCGTAGTGGTGATGACCTGCAGGTCCTCGGTCAAGCCGCCGCCCTTAGCCAGAATAGTGTTGTATTGACCGATAGCCTTTTGCAGCGGCTCACGCTCGCTGATTAGAACCTGCCTCCTCTCCAGTTCACTGTTGACAGTGGCATATTTTGTTGCCAGGCCCGCCGTTCTTGCCATAGCGTCGGTGGTTACCTGGTATAGAGGGAAAAGCAGGGCTACGGCGGCGACTATGCCCAAAAATGAGTATATCTGCCGGCGTGTTGGCTTCCACGGCCGGTAAACCTGGGGCAGGAGATTAATATCAGGTAGCGCATAGCCACCCTGACCGGGATTTTTAGATGACGCTGTCCCCTTCAGAGCCAGGCCGATATTAACCGCATATTGAGAGACGGGCAGGTGCGCCGGGTACTTCAGTGGCGGTACCAGTGGCGCCAGGGGATACCCAATCCTGGCTTGTAGCCTCCCCATCAAGGCAGAATCCCCGGACATCTGCCCGGTGACGAAGAGAGGAGTCGCCGGGTCAAGAGGGAAGCTGACGTGATGCGAATCATAGAAGCCCACAGTCAACTCCAGGGCGACGGCTAAGTGCTCCGCCTTATCTTCCAGGGAAAAGTCGTCTGGCTGCCAGGCGGTGGTGCGCATCACCTCGGTGACCCCATTGACGACGACAACCACCTCAAAGCTGGCGGACTCGATATTGAGGATAAGCGCCTGCTCCCGATTAACGGCTCTGGCCAGTGCCAGCGCCTTGATGTCCAGTATGCGGGGATTAATGCCGGCCGCCCTCAATGCCTGTACCTCATTATCGATTACATCCCGGGGGACACCCAGGACGAGAACTTGCTGTCCGCCATCGGCCGTGGCAATAGTTTGCCACGAGAGATATAGCTCTTCCTCGGATAAGGGTATTACCTCCCGGGCGGCGTCTAGAACCGACTCCGGGGCGACTGTTTCCCCCGGCGGCGTTGGCACCATCACGATGCGGCTTAGCGAATAAAGACCGCTGACACTGGCAGTAACATCTCTCCCATTGATACCGCTTGACCTCATCACCTCTCTGACAGCGGTACTCAACGCCCGGCGGTCTGCAATCACCCCATCCTCGAACATAGTCGGTTCAATGGCGCGACTTGCCCATTTAATCACCTTACCCCCTTCAGTCTCCATGAGCCTGATTTCAGAGCTACTGATTTCAAGGGTTATCACTCCAAGCTCTCTCCTTCTCTCTTCGTCACTGTCATAAAAATAGGCGTGTCACTCCTCAGGCTTAGTATAAATATCAACATCCACCGTAACCCGAAGCGCAATCCCGGACGCCAGCGTTTCCCGATACTCCCTGGCGGTGGCGACATTGGCTCTATCAAACTGGCGCACCGTGCCATCAGTCTCACTGGTGTAGTAATACCTGGTAGTGCGCGTGGCGATATAGTTGACGCTCTCAAACTGGGTAGTATTGTCGCTGGGGATTCTATCGTGCCCGTAGAGGACATAGCCGTCCCTCGGAGTGCCGCTGCCGCTGTAGCCCCTTGTTACCGCCGAAGTAGTGATATCGGGGAAACCCTCAACTATTTCCGGCGTCTCCGGGTTGTCCCCCATGAGATTAGTCGCCACGCCAGTGGCAAAGTTCATCGGCCTGGGTATCCTTGTCAGACCAGCATCATTCATCATGGCTTTTACGGCCGAAGCCACCTGGCGGAACTCGGCTCTTCTGTCACCCTCTTCGCCGCTGAAGACAATTTCGACCTCGCTGGTATTTACCTTCTTCAGCACCATCGTCTGCAGCGTTTTACCAGAATCAAGGTCAGAGATGAAAGCCATGACGTTATCACGGTTACCCTGCACTTTGATACCGGTAAAGGATAAAATCTGGTAGGAGGTGCCACCCATATTCACCCGGCTGACTGAGACCGTGGGGACATTAAAGTTACCTCTCGCCGGGTCAACGTCGATGCCGCTCTCGTCAGCTATGCCGACGAGCCTCTCAATGGCCGCCACATCTGTCATCGGCGCCAGGGCACGGTTGATTTCCTCATATTCGGCCTGTAGCTTTTCGATGCTGGGCAATGGTCTGGCGAGTATGGCATCGAACTTGGCAATTTGCTCTTCATATTCCCTTTGCTTCCCCCCCTGCTGCCAGTAGACAAAGCCGAAGGCAAGGTAGACAATCAATATGACACCGATTAAGAACAGCACCCCCGTATGGCGCAGTTTGCTGAGCAGGCTCTTAATAACTTCCATCTTTATATCTAAAGCAGAAAAATACTAAATACTAATCCCTAAACTCTAAACAACCTCAAATGACCCCAAGCACAGTCTCAAAACCAATAATAATCCATATCTCTGAGAACGTCTAGCAACCTATCCCACACTTCCCCTCTCCTTCTCAAGGAGAGGGGGATTAAGGGGGTGAGGTCAATAAACCATCTATATCTCTCATAGTCGCCATTAAGGGAAAGGCATAAAACCCGGAGCGACGAGGTTTTGGTCATTTGGATTCTGGCATTGTGATTTAGAGCGAAGCGACTGGCTATTTCCACCTCTGGCGTAGTGCCTTCTGCACCTGCTCCTCGATTGTTTCCTCCACCGTATCCTTGACCGCCCCCCTGACCGTTTTTTTTAGCTCTTGCTCCAGATTAAATAGCTCTTCATCGTAGAAGCGCTGGTAGAGCTGCCGCCCCCGCCGCCAGCCCACCAGCCAGACCATAGTTAAGCCGAAGATAGCCACCGGTGCCACAATCCCAGTACCAATCCCCTGAAAGAGTAAGATGATGATAATAATCAAAACGGCAAAGAGGAAAACGGCAATATCAAGGTCCCAGCGTGCCGCCTGGGCGCGGTCTCTCGCCCTCTGGGCAGCGCTCCGCTCCATTTTCAGGCTAACCTGACTGTCAGCTTCAGCTTTGTCCATCATCCTTACTCCTTTAGTAAATCCCAATCAATGCCAAATAACAAAGCCCAAATAACAAAGCTATTTTGACATTGGGATTTCAATTGTCATTTGGATTTTGACATTTGGGTTTATCTAGGATTGGCATTTGGTTTCCTTTAGGATTTATCATTTTGTTTCTTCTACCTTTATAACATTATAGATACTATAACACCTTACAGGGCAATTCCTATCTAATCTGGTAGGAGATGATAGCCATGCTAGTTTGACCCAGCAACGCCAGGTTGGCATCAATCGCTAGGTTGCTACCAAGCACCACATCCCCTGCCTGCGTTTCCGAGTCATAAGCCGGCACAACCACCGCTCCCGAGTTCCAGCTGTAGCCGGTCTGATACTCAGTTGTGTCAATACCAATCCCATCAAATATCGGCGGTGATGGGAAGTTAGCTTCCGCCATTACTTCGTTGTAGTAGCTGCCGGAGACATCCTTGGTCGTCCTTGCCTGAAAGGTCATGGTTATGGTCGCACCAGAATTGATGTCTACTTGAGGAGAAAAACTCCAGACCAGCTCCTGCCTGGGCACACCATTTATAGTCTTTAGGGTTATGGTGGGGTTTGCAGTACTGATGCCACTGGTAGAGTTGTTAGCATAGAAGAATTCGGGGGGCAGGTAATCCGTTATCTTTACAATCTTGTGGTTAGAGCCATCCTGGCTGGTCATATTAACCGTGTAGGTGATATCCTGTACCACACCCGGCAGAATAATGTCAGGGTTCGCTGTTTTGGTGACCACAATTAGCCCATTGTCGCTATAGACATAGGGGTTAGGTTGGGTACCCACGATAATGGGAGCTTGCGGACCACTGGTAGAGTCCCACGGTTTCAGGACGACCCAATTACCCTGTACGCTGTTGCGTGCACTAGGTGGTAGTGAAAGAGCTATTTGAAATTTCAACTCTTTGACCTGCCTGACATTAAAGTCCCGTATCGGCGAGGTGAAGTTACCTGAGGCTGGCCACCGCAGTCGTGTCTGGCTGGACACTCCTTCAACGAGAGGATTAGCGATAAACTGCCAAGGGCCGCCATCCACTCTGATATAGCTGCTGTCATTCACATAAAAACCGGTGCCAAAGTCTTTGGGCAGGATATCGTAGACGGCATCCAGCCCTGCAGTGTTGTTGTTGCTGAGCTGCTCCAGGCGGATAATATAGGTGAAGGTCTGGAAGCTATCATTGTCAACCCTAAGGGGGTCAGTGGAAACCGGATTGCTAGCGGTAACTGTCTTGGTCGGTTGTATTACGTCGTCGGTGGCTAGAGCTACTCCCCCTTGGCCCGGCACTGCCCGCATCACGACCGTGGCATTAACCGATACCCCGCACAAATCGAGATACAGATAGGCCGTATCCCCATCTGCTGCAAGCTGAGTATCTCTCCAGGCAGTGTCATAGAGCAGCCTCGAGATAACATACTCTTGCATGGCGTCGGCGGCATAGAGCAGCCTTGCCCGCCGGGTAACAATCTGGCTGCTCTTGAGGGAGCTACCGGTAAGCCGCAGAGCCGGCACTACCAGCAGGGCGCCTATCGCCAGCAGTATTAAAACCAGGATGAATGCCTGCCCGGCTTGTCTTCTTATCATCACTCTATCTCCTCAGCCCGTATCAATGAACTGAATGTCAGGGTCTCACTCCGTTGCCGTACCCCGGGACCGGTCGCGGTGATGACCACCGTGACCACTCGACCGCTCTGGGTAAAATCGAGAGAGGTGATATTGCGGCCGATAATACTCAGCGTGCCGTCGTAGGTGCGCCGTAGCTCGGTGCCGGACAGGATGTAGCTGCTGGAATGGTTGCTCTGGTTAGATGATTCAAAGCTGGTGGTGTAGTCAATCCAGGTCAGGTTAGCCGAGCTCTGGGGAGTACTACTCAGGTTTGTCTCCTGGGCCATCATCAGGTCTTTCTTGATTACCAGGACGGCGCGATCAATATCGGTTAGCGCCACTATCTGGCTGTTGTTACGGTCGGTGCCGAGGAAGACAGAGTAAATACTGAGCACGGCCCCGGTCAATATCACGCCGGTGATTGCCAGCACCACTAACACTTCGACGAGGGTGAATCCTTTTTGTTTCATCTCTCCGCCCTGTAGGTGCATATTGATAACACTGGTTTCCCGTCTGTCCGCAATACTGATATAGTGACCCTCTGCAGTTTCTCGGTGGTGCGAGCCGCCGAATCAACCCAGGTGGTACCATTGTCAGAGTAGCCGATGACGATGGCCACGCTGTACTGGGCAGGGATGGTAACATTAGCCCCGGCGCCGGAGTATTCGCTATCGACCGTCTTGTCGTAGGCAAGCTGCTTGATGGCTTCAAGATAGGCGGTCACCAGGTTCCCGGCCTCTACCTGCTCATCGAGGACACGGGTAGAGCGGGAGTTCGTGTCTATCGCCATGACCACGCCCGTCCCGATAAACCCCAGGATAGCTACGGCCAGTATCGTTTCAATCAGGGTAAAACCAGCTTGACTGCGAAGAAATCTGAATCTTCCATTTCCCAGCCGTTTCATAAAGTCGCCTCGCTCCAAATACTAAATCCTAGATACACCCAAATACCAAAATCCAAATGACAATTGAAATCCCAATACCAAAATCCAAATATCAAATCTTTTTTGCCATTTGAGCTTTGCCATTTGTCATTTGTATCCTGACTAGAAAGCTCCGGTAAGGGTATACATCGGCATCAGCACTGATATGGCAATAAAGCCGACGAATAGCGCAATGATGACGGTGCTGAGGGGACCTACCATTCCCACCATAGCCGCCGTTTTTTCTTCGGCGGTAACCTCGTAGAAATCGGCGACTACCCCCAGGGTGAATTCCAGGGTATTGCTTTCTTCGCCGACAGCGACCATCTGGATAAGGAGGGGAGGAAAGATACTGATACGAGACATCGGTACGGCTAACCCCTCCCCCAGGACGAGCCCTTCATTAACCTGAACCAGGGCATCACGGATGACCCGATTGTTGCTGGACTGGGGCATTAGCTCCATTATTTCCTGCAAACTCATTCCGGAGCTAATCAGCATCGACATCGTTCGGCTAAAACGAGCCAACTCCCCCAGCAGAATAGGAGTCCCAATTATGGGCAGAGTTAATCGCATCCGGTCAAAAAATCGCCTGCCCGCAGGTTGTTTGAGCAGCCAAAGCACCAGGACAACTAATACCACCCCGGCTATCAGGAAATAAAGCGGGTAATTGGTGAGAATATTGGTGATACCGATGAGTATCCTGGTGGGCAGGGGTAAGGCGACATTCACAGAAGCAAAAATACCGAGCAGCTGGGGGATGACCACTGTCATCAGGATAACGCCGACTACCAGGCCAACGCCCAGGACCATCATCGGATAGCGTAAAGCACCACCTATCTTTTTGGCGATTACGCCCTGCTTCTCCAGGTAATCAGCCATCTGCTTCAAAGCCATTTCCATATTACCGGTCTGTTCACCCACGGTAACCGTCCTCGTGTAAATCTCACTGAAAGCCTTAGGGTGTTTGGTAATGGCCTGGCTGAATGAGCCGCCGGCACGAAGGTCGGTAATAATGGAGCCCACGACCTTCTTGAACATGCGGCTTGATGTTACCTGCCCATGGAGAATCTCCAGGGCCGGCAGCAGTGAGATACCCGACCTGAGGAGCGTCGCCAGCTGGCGGGAGAAGACAATCACATCTTCAGGCTTAACTTTGAAAAAAGTAGGTAAAGCCTCTTCCAGGCTGAACATGGAGGGAACGACTTCGACATTCACCGGGGTCAAGCCCTGCCCGATGAGCAGGCGCTCCGCCTCAATCTCGCCGACAGCTTTGATGGTGCCCTTTACCAGCCTCCCCTGGCCGGCTAAAGCTTCATAGCGGTAAGATATGAGCTTCTTCCCTTTTTGGGGAACAGTCCGGACTTCCGCCATCGTTCCTCCCTAGCCGATAGAGAAAACATTTCGTATCACTTCATGAGGAGTAGTAACGCCCTCTTTTACCTTGAGCATACCATCATGCCATAGTGAGATCATACCTTCTTTCTTGGCCTCGACGCGAATCGCATCGGAGTCGCCACCACCTAGAACCAGCCTCCTGATTGACTCTCTCATTACCAGAACTTCATAGATTCCGGTTCGCCCCAGGTAACCGGTACCGGCGCAGAAATTACAACCAGTACCGACCAGAAATTCCGACCGATTCTCATTCATCTCCTGCTCGTAAGCCAGTTGTTCATCAGGCAGGACTTTTGTCGGCCGAGAACAATAGTGGCAAACACGGCGCACCATTCGCTGGGCAACGATACCAACCAGTGCCGAAGTAAGCAGGTAAGGCTCTACCCCCAGGTCTATCATGCGGAAGATAGTACTCACCGCGTCATTAGCATGAATTGAAGAGAGCACCAGGTGACCGGTCAGAGACGCCTGGGTGGATATCTGAGCCGTCTCGGCGTCACGTATCTCACCGACCAGGATAACATTTGGGTCAAGCCTCATGGTCGCTCTCAGTCCACTAGCAAAGGTTAGCCCGGCGGCCGGGTTGACCTGTATCTGATTAATGTTATTGAAGCGATACTCTACCGGGTCTTCAATGGTTATGATATTACGCCCGACGGCATCAAGCTGGTTAACCGTGGCATACTGGGTAGTGGTCTTGCCGGAACCGGTAGGGCCGCTGATTAATATCATACCAAAGGGTGTCTTCACCATCCGCAGGTACTTCTCCAAGACATCAGGCAGGAAACCCAGCTCGGCTAAGGGGAGAAAGGCGAAGGACTTATCCAGGATTCGCAGCACCACCATTTCTCCATAGACTGTACCGGTAGTAGCCACCCGCAGGTCCACCGCCCTATCGCCCATATCAAAGGTGATTTGACCGTCCTGAGGACGGCGGCGCTCAGCGATATTTAGCCCGGCCATTATCTTTACCCGGGAAAGTAACGGCGGGTGGACACTCAAGGGCAGGGACATAACCTCATGCAAGATACCATCGATGCGGTAGCGAATACGTAGCCTGTCCTCCTGAGGCTCAACATGAATATCAGAAGCCCGGTCTCTCACCCCCTGCTTGATGAGAAGGTCGATAGCCCGGACAACGGGAGCCTGGGCGATTGCCTCGGCCGAAACCCGCTTCTCGGCTACCCTCACTTTCTGGTAACGAGTGGGGATTTGACTGAGCTGTTCTTCAATCTCCCCGCCAATCCGGTAATTAAGGTCAATCATTTCCTGGATATCCTGAGAGGTACTGAGCACCGGCTCAATCCTTTTCCTGGTCAGAGCGGCCAACTCCTCAAGAGCCTCAATATCTCTCGGGTCTTCCATAGCTACCACCAGAGTCGTCTCGGTCACATCGATGGGAATAACACTATATTTCCGGGCTATCGGCTCCGGGATTGCCGCGACCGCGTTGGGTCGAACTCCCTCTTTCTTCAAGTTGACAAAGGGGACTCGTAATTGCAGGCTGGTAAAGAATGCCAGTTGTGGCGGTGTGATTAAACGCTCTTGCAAGAGGATTCGCTCAATTTTACTGCCATCCTTGGCTTGCAGCTCTTTGATGCGTTGTAATTTTTCCTCAGTAATTATCTTTGCCTCAACCAGTATCTCACCCAGGTCTTTCGGCAAAACCTTTCGGGGTGACTCCATTACCCGCCCCTCCTTGAAATAATCTGATTCTCATAGATTAGCCGGGTCCTAGTTTAGTAAGGACTCATCGCTAAAAAGGTTACGCTTCCTTCAAGATTAGGTTCATCTTCTTTGCCCCCTGCCCCCCCCTCAGCAGTGAGCTTGATTTCCCCGCCGCCACACCCTCTTTTTCGAGCAACTCCGGGATTACTTGCACATCCGGCGTCTTTGCTAACACCTGAAGTAAGGGAAGCGGGTTATCCAGGACAACTATGATAGTAGTACCCTGGTCCCAGGAACCTCTAGTATAAAGAATCCTTAGCTCGGGCACTGTTTGCAGGTAGTTATACAACCTGGAGACCAACTTCAGTTCTACCGGCGAGACTATAATTAGCTCTATCTCACCAGTATAAAGCGCCTCGACATCCAGTGCTACCGGGGCAGCCTCATGCTTCTCTAAAGCCTCTTCTTCAAGCTGAGCCGGCGGCGCTGCTGCCTCTACCACAGCCTCTTCTTCCAGCCGGGCCGGCGGCGCTGCTGCCTCTGCCACAGCCTCTTCCTCAAGCCGGGCCGGCGCCGCGGCTGCCTCTGCCACAGCCTCTTCTTCAAGCCGGGCCGGCGCCGCTGCTGCCTCTGCCACAGCCTCTTCTTCAAGCCGGGCCGGCGCCGCTGCTGCTTCGCCAGGAGACAGGATGGCTTCAGCCGTGCTGAGTAGCACAGTTTCTAACCCTTTCAGCTCAAGGCTAGTACTCTCTAACAGCCTGGCTGCTTTACCCTCCAACTCCATCTCTATTTCTCGCCCTTCATTCATCAACTCTTCCAGAGAAGAAGATAACCGGGAATAAGCCCTCTGATACTCCTTATTTATCTCCTTACCTACCTCTTCGCCCGCTTTCATCAGGAATTGTAGCGCTTTTTGCCTCGTTTCTACCTCAAGAATCTGACCTTTTCTATTTGCCTCCGCAAGAATATTCTCTGCCTCCCTCTGGGCAGCTATTTCCGCTCTCCTCTTTATTTCCTGACTTTCCTGGTTGGCTTGGGCAATAATCCTGGCCGCCTCAGCTTCGGCTTCTGTTTGTGCCTTCATCTTGACGCTGGCGGCTATCTCTTCGGCATCAGCTATCGCCGTTTTAAGCAGCGAATGGAATGAATCAAAAGAGCCTTGCTCCGCAGCTTTGTTGACTATTAACGGAGCAGTAGCTTCTTTTGTCGGTAATTTCGTTGCCTTCTGTTTACTTTTCCCTAATGGCCGGGTAAGCCATTCGAACATCGGTACTAACCTTCCTTTTTAGTTTTTTTAATTTCAGAATACAGGTTCACATAAGATTTGTCAATCGGGAGCTAAAATCTATATCGGAGCCGATGATAACGGCTGAATTAAATAGGAAAGACCGTTTAGTAATAGTTCAGTGTCATTGCGGTGAGCCGAAGCCCTGGCGGGCAGGTGTTCGGCGAGCAGGTCGTCCTCGCAATGACAGTCTGAGTTATCAAACGACCTCATATAAGGTATTTGACAAAAGAGCAACATTATGGCATTATTATAGCCAGTTGTCATTTTTAATTACGGTAAGCTGTATCTAATCAGCTCTCCATCTATTTACACTATTTGTTTAAATTAGCTGATTAGAAGTGCCTGATTAACCAACGGTGATGAGACAATGGTCAAAATAACGGTGATGATAGTTGATAAACAGGCTTTTTTCAGGATTGGTATGCACCAAATCTTAGCCAACCAACCTGACTTCGAGGTATCTGACAGTTCTCCAGAGCCGAATCCAATGGCACTAATTGAAGATGACCCTCCCGATGTGCTACTGCTGGATATTGACTACCCTTCCCTCAAGGGGCTTCAACTGGCACGAAAAATCACCCGGCGCTGCCCCGCAACCAAGATGATAATACTAACCTCCGATACTGATGACAAGCAGCTTTTTGAGATTATCAAGAGCGGAGCTGTAGACTACTTAGATAAGAGTGCCACTGGTGAAGAGTTGGTTAAGACCATACGAGATGTTTCCCGTGGTGAATACCTCATAAATGATAGCGTTTTAGCCAGACCTAAGCTTGCCGAGCGTGTTTTAAGACAATTCCAAAGCTTGTCTAGTAGTGATGGGCAATCCAGGGAAAATATAACCATCCTCCTCACCTCCAGAGAGACACAAATCCTGAAGTACATTGCCGACGGTAACTCAAATAAACAAATCGCCTCCATTCTGCAAATCAGTGAGCAGACAATTAAGAATCATGTCAGCAACATCCTCCGCAAGCTAAACGCTAATGATAGAACCCACGCTGTCTACCTGGCAATACGCTATGGTTGGATTTCAGCCGAAGAGCTCCAACCACAAACCTACCTCCAAACCCTCGGGAAAATAGATGACAACTAAGGCGACCGGCCCCTGAAGCAGGGCATTCCCTTTCAGTCAATAGGACTAATTACTCAAGCCGGAGACAGCTAATGGGCTATTTATCGCCTCCAGCCAGAGTGAGATACTACAGCTAGGCTAAATCAGGCGAGGGCAGAACTACTGCCCAAAATACCAGGAACTCTTTTATCGACAATCTTCACTCAACCTTCTATCTTTACTTAGTGCTATCACCTGGTGGAGTTAAAGATTATGACCGCCATCCGAATACTTTTGGTTGATAACCATGAGCTTGTGCGCCTCGGGGTACGAAGCCTGCTGGAGCAGGAAGAAGATATGGAAATCGTAGGCGACTTCTCCTCCGCCGGGGAAGCCTTGCTTCAGATAGAAACCCTGTCACCAAACATCATCCTTATGGAAGCCAAGATGCCGGATATAAGTGGCATTGAGGCTACCCGTCGCTTACAGCAAAAACGAACGCCTTGTAATATCATTATGCTAACCTTGCATGAAGATTGCCTGACTGAGGCTTTGGAAGCTGGAGCAGCCGGCTATCTTCTCAGCGACATAAAATGCCAGGAGCTTACCCGGGCTATCAGGAGGGTTTATCACGGGGAATTAGTCATTGATGAGCGCCTGACAGCGACACCCCCGGCGGCGGAAGATAAGGCAGAATATCCGCCAGCGGAAGGTGACGGCTCTGAGAACCTGATTAGAGAAGCAGAATTAATTATACCTCCACCTTTCGATACCGCCCGGTTACTAAGATTCATCTACCAGGTGGAGGAAACACTCGAGGCAATCATTGTGCAGGAGGTCGGCTCCTGGAACAAGGGCACGGCGATTACTATCCTGATGCGAAGGGTCACCCCACTGACGGTTATCTTAAACAGGCTGGGGAAAATGCCCGAGGTAGAAGATGTCAGGGACACGCCCAGAGCAAAATACAAGCTCTCCAGCTTTTTCAATAAAACAACAACCAGAGCCGAACCCGGCTACCGGAAAGAGCTCCTGGTAACCCTGAAGCCGGCTGAGACAGCTAATCTATTTGAATTACCAAGTTATAGTTCCTAAAACTCAATGTCCTTTATCATTTTGGATTAGTCGTCAGCTCAAGCCACTAATCAGCTTGCCTGGCATCGTAATTCAAAAACTGTCTACTATTTTCTGGACAGCGCACGATTTGCGCTAGACTTTTCCGCAAAAAGGGAGTAAAATTAGGTAAATGGTGAATGTTTAATGAGAAGCGGATAATATGTGTGTCACAGCTATTGCCTTATCAATGATGAGACAGGAAAAGAAGCGCTGAGCCTGATGAGCCAGTGCTTTTTAGTTTGAGGAGGTGTAGTCATGCAGTCAAGCCTGATTGGGAAAATCGAAAAGGCGAAACGCTATGCCCAGGAAACGGAGAGAGTTACCTTCTCCGAGCTATCAGCGAAATTCAGAGGGGAGAATGACGACTACATTATCAGTTACCAGGATAAGAAGTGGCATTGCTCCTGCCACTTCTTCTCAAGCTGGGGGATGTGCAGTCATACTATGGCACTAGAGAGAATCCTGAGCAATATGCTACCCAAAGAGGCGCTGATTACACAATTTGACACTACCCCTTGAGTCATACTCGCCCGCCTTATCCCGCGGAGACGATTCAGGCAACCCCTAACTTCTATTTAATAATTCTATCCCCTTTATTTCCTCTAAGAAAGGGGAATAATAGCTAGTGGATGGATTGTGCCCCCTTGAATAAGAGCCAAAATAGGCTATCTTAATTCTCCCGGAGACTGCTCCCAGCCTATTTCTTCTACCCGCTCACGCCGTAAGACAAAGTACCGCGGCCTGTTCAATTGCCCCGGCCACGACAAACAATGAACCGGTAACACAAATGAGGTCCTGCTCCCCAGCCAGGCTTAGCGCCAGCGGCAGGGCAACGGCAATATCCTCCGTTTCCCGGGCGGCAACGCCATGCCGGCCAAGCTCAGCCGCCACCACAGCTGTCGGCATCGCCCGGGGATGAATCGAGTGGGTGGCAATTACCTTATCAAACAGGGGCACTAATTCTGAGACGATGCCAGCTATATTTTTATCCGACGAGACTCCGATAATCAGGATAGCGCCCTCAAAGTCAAAGTATTGCTCCAGAGCCTCTCTCAACTTACCGGCAGAGTAGGGATTATGGGCACCGTCAACTACCACCAGGGGGCGCCGGTTTAGCACCTGGAGGCGACCCGGCCAGCTCACCTGTGCCAGCCCATTAGTGATACTATCCGCAGAAATATGGAAACCCTTTTCCGCTAAAACCTCCAGAGCCGCCACCGCTGTCGCCGCATTTTCCAGTTGATGCTGACCCAGCAGCGGGATTGATAACTCATAGCTCGCTAATCTTCCCTTAACTCGCAATGATTGCCGGCTGGAATCAGAGCCGAGGCCCTGCCAGGTAACATCGCTGCCCACACTGACCAGTTTCGCCTGAGAACTGAGGCAGGCTTCCTTGATTACTCGCGCCACCTCATCAGCCTGGGGAGAGGTTACCACGACGCTCTTGTCTTTGATAATGCCAGCCTTCTCTGTCGCAATTTCAGCCAGGGTATTACCCAGTACCTCGGTGTGGTCTAAGCTGATTGAGGTGATAACGCAAACTTCAGGCAGGACGACATTAGTAGCATCAAGCCGGCCGCCTAACCCCACTTCAATTACCTGAAAATCTACCTTTTTTAGCTTAAAGTAGGCAAAAGCGAGCGCCGTTATCAGCTCAAAGGTAGTCAGGCGACCGTAGGTGGCTTTCTCATTGACCGCTTCAACTTCGGGCTTAAGTTTATCAACCAGAGCTACCAGCTCTTCATCAGGGATTAACTGACCATCAACCCGGATACGCTCGTTGAAGACGTGCAAATGGGGTGAGGTGTTAAGCCCGGTACGATAGCCGGAGGTAATGAGGGCCGAGGCAATCATGGCAGCTACGCTCCCCTTACCCTTGCTACCAGCGATATGAACGGTCCTGGCTTTCAGGTGGGGAGAACCCAACCGGGCCAGCAGTTCCGCCATGCGCCTGAGGTCATAATGAACTGCGTCGCGCGGCCTGGGCTCTCTCTCGTAGTCGATAAAGCTGTAGATATAATCCAGCGCCTGCTGATAGCGCCCCTCTAGCAAGCTCGTCCCCTCCCGACAAATATTAAAGCCATTATATCACCCCGACTAAACCCCAAACAACTAAACCCAAGCCTGACCCCGCTGGTCACATCCCACTCCGGTCAGGTTTGATAATAATTGGACGACTATGATATTATGCTCACAAGCAATTGGCGACAGGTAGTAAATGAATGCGTCACGAAGGATAGGCATTATCAATGTTACCGGTTACGCCGGTGTTGAGCTGGCACGGCTCCTCTACCAGCACCCGGAGGTAGAGCTGACTTCAGTTACCGGGCGGAGTGCCGCCGGGCAGAAGCTCGGCACAGTTTTCCCCCACCTGGCTAGCATTGACCTGACGATTGAAGCTGAGCTAGGGGAGATTGATTTAGCCTTCTCCGCCATGCCTCACCAGGAAAGCGCCAAAGAGGTCATTCCCTTGCTCAAGCGCGGTATTAAGGTGGTAGATATCAGCGCCGATTTCAGGCTGAAGGATGCCGCTGAATACGCCGCCTGGTATGGTTTTGCCCACCCCGCCCCACATCTGCTGGAACAAGCGGTTTTTGGACTGCCTGAGCTATACCGATCTCAAATTGCCTCGGCGCAACTGGTGGCAAACCCCGGCTGTTACCCTACCGGGGCTATTCTGGCTTTAGCCCCGGCCGTTAAGGCCGGCCTGATTGAGCCTGATATTATTATCGACAGCAAGTCCGGTATCTCCGGCGCCGGCCGCACCCTCAGCCTATCGAGTCACTACTCAGAGGCTAATGAAGATGTCACTGCCTACGCCTTAGACGGACATAGGCACCTGCCTGAGATTACCCAGGAGCTAAAGCGGCTCCGCCCCCAGCCGCCGCCCTCCATAACCTTTGTCCCCCACCTGATACCAATGACCCGGGGAATACTGACCACCGCCTATGCCACCCTGTCCCCGGGTAAGGTCGCCCGCGGCGACCGAGGGCAGGAAGCCCTGATGAAGCTCTACCGGGACTTCTACCGGGATAAGCCCTTTGTCAGGGTAATGGCAACCTCCCCCCACACCAAGCACACCTGGGGGAACAACCTCTGCCTCATTCACCCCACCATCGACCGCAGTGGCGAGAAGCTCATCGTTATCAGCGCTATTGACAACCTGGTCAAAGGCGCCGCCGGACAAGCCATCCAGAATATGAACCTCATGCTCGGCCTGCCGGAAACTATGGGGCTGCAAGCGCTGGCGGTTTATCCGTGAAATTCTATCCCAAAATGAGCGAGGCTTAATCATTACAAACGGGGTTGTAGTTCTTAATAAGGTCACCTTCTTCGGCTAAACGAGCCTTTTCATCTACACTGCTTTTGTGTGTGCAGACGTGAGTAGCTCCGTTTTTGACGATGCACAGCCATTTGTGATGATTGTCAAAGCGTTCACTAATATCGCTTGTCTGCCCAATGTAGATAGGTCTGAAAGTACCTTGTTCGGTCTCTTTGGTAAAAACATAGTTAGCGGGTACTGGATCATGTTTCGTACCCAAATCGTAAATCCAATAGTGATACTTCTTGCCAGACTTCCCAGGCCAGTCAATTTCTCTTCCAGCCATTTATATCTCGCCTCCTTTCTCGCGTATTCATGTGATTAGTAACCTAAACTTATACAATTTATACCACAAGGTCTGGCTCTTTAATCTCTCGGCTTGCCTCTAAAGCCTCTAAAGCCTCCATTACTAGTGAGGCGAAGGCTTTCTTACTTGTTCCTCTCGTTCCAGCCGTCCCATTACTATCCCAGTAATCAGCACTCATAAAAGGCAGTCCTTGCAGTACAGATTTAATCTTTTCTTTAGTCAAGATTAAGTTTCCTTTGTCATCACGGCAGAATTCTGAGACTATCGGAAATATCTTGTGTAGCACAAAGACGCCGGTTGTCTTTTGGATGACATACTCCTTGGGACTTTCAAAAGTAGCCTCACATAATTCGTAAATAGCATCCCAATAATTTCCCAGAGCTGAGGCAATAGATTGAACGTTCTTCCCTTGGAAGAAGCTATTCTTCAAGATGGGTTCCAGCGAGTTTGTGAATGACCCTTGTGCAACAACTGTCCCATTCTTGGGTGTGTTGGGGACCTGGATTTTTCCATACCACGGATGCATCTTATCCCCATTAAGTATATCAGCGATCTCAATGGCTTTGGTTACCCATTCCACATCTTTCAGTATGCCCGTCAAAACTCCCCTCCTATCTCTAGCCGCCATTAACTTGTCCCTTCCTTCTTGCTTGATAGCTTGCATCAGAAATCTCTGGGCTAAGTCAGTCCGCACTCCTTTTTGCGTCTTGTTAATGATTACAAACTGTTTTGCCTCCTCATAGCTGGAAGGCTGATTCATAATCACGACCGGGAACTCTAAGTCGTTCATTTCTGGGTTTCTCTCAACCGCAAATCGCAGTCCTTCCATCCTATGTTGCCCATCAACAATCCAAATGCTCGCTTCTTCCGGCAAATTCAAAATTCCTTTAGGATCCTCAGTTATCTCTCCCTCACGAATGTTTAGCAAAATAGATGATGGCGAAAGGTTACCATCCTCAATAAAGCGCCCAAACGCCCGGGCCCTTGCTGAGGAAAGTGCCCTTTGGTAACCATCCGGATGCCCTACAACAAACATATCCACTTGGCCTGTACCCAGCAGGTCCTTGACTTTAACAACGCCAACAAATAAAGTAGCATCTCCTTGCTTCACGGTAGTCCCTTTGATTTTCATTTCTAAACCTCCTATAATGTTTTCTATTTAAGAACATTATAATTAGTTTTTTATCATTTGTCAACTCTATCCATAGTAGCGTAGAGCCATTTACACCCAAATATAGCACTCAAACTCTAATTATTAACCAATTAGCCGTAATCTCTACCTTTTTTAATATTGCTTAGTATTATGTCTTATGGTATTATTTTATTATGAGTGATCTCCCTAGTCTCGGAGACCTAACGCCTGAGGAGTTTGTACTAAAAGCCATAGAAAGGCTAAGGGTGCCTCCATATAAGGGCATTCATTCTGTTTTCTCTGGATTTAATGAGGCATTCAGGGAATATTTTCCTCTTCTTGACCCAGTTGACTTCACCACCCAACTAGCTAAAGAAGGCAAGGTAATTATTAGACCTGCTAGGCGAGGCGTTTTGCTGTACAAAGCTGGAGACGTTCCACCCACAACTACAGGCAAAGATGCACTGAAAAAGATAATTGAAGACTAGAATGCTACACATCCCCACCAAATTGACACGCTATTCCCAGCTATGTTAACATTAACTTAGACTAGGAAATAAGAGGGTAAACCTTTAAGCAGAAGGAGGGTATTATCATGCCGGAGAAAGAGAAGGTGGAAGCAGTCTTAGATAAGATACGGCCAATGCTGGCGGCCGACGGTGGTAACGTGGAGCTGGTCAACATCAATGACGAAGGTACGGTGGAAGTAAGACTGACCGGCGCCTGCGGCGGCTGCCCGATGTCGGCCATGACCTTACAGATGGGGATTGAACAAATCCTGATGAGAGAAATCCCCGAAGTAAAGGAAGTGGTCGCCGTTTAATAGGTCGATGAATAGCAAATATACGCATCTGGAACTGGGTAAGGATGTCGAAGCCGGCATCGCCGGCTATTATACCCCGGAGAAAGAAGTACGGCTCAAGCACAACGGCCGAGAGGTGCTATGCGTCGTCGGCAGTGCTGTGGTCGAAGCCTCCTGTTGTGGGGCTGGTAGCTGGAAATATGCCATTGTGCCCGGCTACATCGTAAGCTGGCAGAATACCAGGAATGAAACCGCCCTACCGGTATCCGAAGTAGAGCTAATTCGGGATGAGGCCGTCCAAAACAACCTCAGACACATTATCGAAAACGACGAGAATGCTTCCCTAATCAACTTCTGGTAGGCTGACCAGTGTTGTTGCTCCAGGGCTTGGTCGACTCTCACCTTTATTGTATCTACGGTAGCTATAGCCCCACCGGGTCAATATCTACCACCCAACCCGACGGCAGGGGTATCGCTGCCAGGAAAGCGGCCGGGTCAGCGCCACGAACGATGAGTTGCCAGCGAAACCGGCCCCGCAGCCGATGAATAAAGGCCGGCGCCGGTCCGATGAGACTGAGGCCGGCTATTCCCTGTGAGTCTCTCTCCTCAATAAGCAGGCGCTTCATTCTTTCTGCTTCCCGCTGGCAAAGACTGTCGTTAGTATGGCTATAAACCAGGCTGGCCAGCCGGCTGAAAGGGGGATTGTCAAGCTGGCGTCGATAGCCGATTTCCCTGTCATAAAAGAGCCTGTAGTCATGTTTGGCGGCGGCCTGAATGGCGTAGTGCTCCGGAGAATAGGTCTGAATGATAACCCTTCCCCCCAAAGGACCACGCCCGGCTCTCCCCGCCACCTGAATCAGCAGCTGGAAAGTCCTCTCTCCCGCCCGAAAATCAGGCAGGTTTAAACCGGTATCAGCATTAACCACCCCGACCAGGGTAACCTGGGGTAAATCCAGTCCCTTGGCAATCATCTGGGTACCGATAAGAATATCAGCCTGGTGGGCACGGAACTTATTCAGTATTGCCTGGTGTGAATGCCTTTGCCGGGTAGCATCACTGTCCCAGCGCAGCAGCCTGGCTTGAGCGAAGGTATCACCAGCTTCCTGCTCCAATTTCTGGGTGCCGGCACCGAGAAACTTCATCCGCGGACTCAAGCACTGCGGACAAAGCTGAGGGACGGGTATTCGATAGTTACACTGGTGGCAGGCAAGGATATCCTCAACCGAATGGTAGGTAAGAGCCACCTCACAGCGCCGACAGCGCAGGACAAAGCCACAATTACGGCACTGAATAAAGGTGGCAGCACCCCTGCGGTTAAGAAATAGCATCACCTGCTCCCCATCAGCCACCGCTCTCGCTATGGCTTGAGACAGAGAGCGACTAAGCAGACGGCTGTTCCCCGCCTTAAGCTCATCCCTTAAATCGACAACCTCGACCCGGGGCAAGGGTGAACTCTGGCTGGGGGTAACCCGCTCCGGGAGCGGCAGCAGACGATAGTCTTTCCTTTGAGCATGGTAGAAAGTTTCGACATCAGGGGTAGCACTACCGAGAACAACTACCGCCCCGGTTAGCTCAGCCAGTTTCATCGCCGCATCACGAGCGTGGTAGTGTGGCGATTTATCGTGCTGCTTATAGCTCCATTCATGCTCCTCGTCAAGGACGATGAGACCCAGGTCAGCTTGAGGAGCAAAGAGAGCACTCCTGGGGCCAATGACGACATCAACTTCGCCGTTCCTTATTCGCTGCCACTCATCGAATTGCTCACCCAGAGAGAGCTGGCTATGAAGCACCGCCACCTTATCGGGAAAGCGCCCCGCGAATCGCTCAATAGTCTGGGGGGTAAGGGCAATTTCTGGCACTAAAACAATACCCCGCTTCCCCAGTCTGACAGCTTCTGCCAGAGCCTGCAGGTAAACCTCGGTCTTACCACTGCCGGTAACTCCGTGAAGCAGGAAAATAGCGGGAGAAGGGCGACTCCCGGATTCTAGTAGACTTGATTTAATCGCCCTGAAGGCTGATTCCTGGGCAGCGGTAAGAGTCAGTGGCTCAGACGGGGTTATGTCTTGCGAAGCAAAGGGGGCGCGCCTGACGGCGATGCGCTGCACTCTAACTAAACCTTTTTGAACCAGGGCATTAAGTGTCGCCTGGCTACACTTAGTCTTTTGCCTGGCGGCCACCAGGGGAAGCGGTCGGGACTGCTGAGCTAAGAAGTCGAGCAGAGCCGCCTGCCGGCTGGCTCTTTTTTCATACAGTCTGGCGGCTTCCTGCCGGGCGGCGGCAGCCGCAACTGCCAGGCTGAGGTAAGACCCCTCCTTCGGCTTTACCTTAACCGACTCCAGCTCATAGCTCCTGGTGACCAGTCCGCGCCTTACCAGTTGAGCAACAATGGCCTGAGCCTTTTTCTTACCTAAAACCTTCTCCAGCTTCCTCAGACTTATCTTAGCCTGTCCCTGAACTAATTCAAGGGCATGTCTTTGTTCCCGGATAAGAGAAGATAAGTCAAAGTCATCGGGGATTAAGGGGGCAGAGATAAAGGTAAGCGCCTGGCGCTCAAACCCAGGTGGCAGCATTAAAGCCACGGCATCAAATAGGGGCGATAGATAGTGCTGGCTGTGCCAGTAAGCCAGCGCTACCTGGGCCGGGGAT
>JACQGQ010000066.1 GCA_016199495.1 Chloroflexota bacterium | reverse complement strand
GTTATTAAACGACCTCACTACACGGACTTGACAAAGACAAGGATTTGTGCTATAAAAATCTAAACTTTAGACAGGGTGAAGAGAGGACGTAGTGTTCAATCATGGTATTGACAAGAACCTTCACCTCGCTTTAAGATTTAACACTTCTGGATGATAGGGCGTTAAAGGGAATCTGGCCGGGAGTTTACTTAAAGTCCGGCAAGCATTAAGGGGAATGATATGGCTACTTACGCCATCAGAAGATTACTACTAATGATACCCACCCTGGTCCTTGTGACGCTAATCGTCTTTTTCTCTGTGCGCTTCATTCCGGGTAATGTCATAGATTTGATGATGGCTCAGATGACGGAAGAAGCGGGAGCCAAGGATATTGCGGCAATGGAGGCGGATATCAGGCATAAACTGGGATTGGATGTGCCCGTCCATATCCAGTACGGGCGCTGGTTGGGTATCGTTCGCCAGGAAGACGGCAATATCCATGGCATTTTTCAAGGCAACCTCGGGGATTCTTTATGGAGAAAAGTACCCGTAAAGGAGGAGATACTCCAAAGACTCCCGGTAACCCTGGAGCTTGGTGCCTTTGGCATAATAACCGCACTAATACTCGCCCTCCCCATAGGCGTCTATTCAGCGATACGGCAGGATACCGGGGGGGACTATCTCGGCCGTACCATTGCCATACTGGCTATCTCCTTGCCCAGCTTCTGGGTAGGAACGATGGTGGTTGTCTACCCCTCAATCTGGTGGGGGTGGGCACCAGCTATGGAGTACATTAATCCGGCGCAGAATCTGCCAGCCAACCTCATACAGTTTCTAATTCCCGGCATCATCATGGGGATGCTCACGTCGGGTTCAACGATGAGAATAACACGTACCATGATGCTGGAAGTGCTGAGGCAGGATTACATCAGGACGGCCTGGGCCAAGGGACTCTCCGAAAGAACAATCATCGTCAGGCACGCTATGAAAAACGCACTAATCCCGGTGGTCACCGTAATCGCGCTTCGTGTGCCCCTGTTAATCGGGGGTACGGTTGTTATCGAGACGATATTCTCCCTGCCCGGGATAGGCCGTCTCCTGGTTGATGCTCTTAATAAGAGAGACTACCCGATAATCTCCGGAATAAACCTGATGCTGGCTGTTTTTGTGTTGTTAATGAATCTACTGGTTGACCTGACCTACGGCTATTTAGACCCCAGGGTAGTCTATAAATAGAAGGGGGAAAGCAGCAAAATGGCTGAAACTCCAACAGTAATATCAGCCGAGACAAGGGAGGAACGAAAGAGGCACCACTTCCTGGTGGAGCTGCTTATCCGGCTGGTCCGTGAGAAGCCACTGGGTGTCGTCGGTGGCGTTATCGTCCTGGTACTGCTTTTTACCGGCATTTTTGCTAACGCGCTCGCCCTTTATGGATTTAACGACATCTACCTGGCTGAGCGCCTGCTTCCTCCGTCAGGGGCGCACATCCTGGGAACGGACAACCTGGGACGGGACCTGCTTAGTCGTATTATCTACGGGGCTCGTATCTCTATGTTTGTCGGTCTGGGTGTGGCCCTTATTGAAATAACTCTCAATACATTAATCGGTATGGTTTCAGGCTATTTAGGCGGTAAGGTTGACCTCATCATACAGAGGTTTGTCGATGCCTGGATGTGCTTTCCGCGCCTGGTGCTACTGCTAACCATAATGACGATTGTCGGGCCGGGGATAGTCCAGGTGATATTCGTTTTAGGAATAGTCGGCGGCCTTGGCGGCGCCACCAGGGTAAAAAGAAGCGCTGTTATCGGCATTAAAGAGAATCTATATTTCGAGGCAGCCAGGGCTATCGGTACTCCGGCCACCAGAATAATTATGCGGCACGTCCTGCCCAATATTATGCCTGTTATAATTATCACCTTTACCATGAATGTGGGACAAGCGATTATTTCGGAGGCTACCCTGAGCTTCCTTGGCTTCGGCATTCCCCCGCCAGTTCCTAGCTGGGGAGGTATGCTTAGTGGGCCGGGTCGTCAGTTCATGCTCCTGGCTCCCTGGATGGTGATGTGGCCGGGTCTGGCGCTGGCGCTCGTCGTCTATGGTATTAACATGCTGGGAGATGCCATGAGGGACCTGCTCGACCCAAGATTGAGGGGTGGCTTGGGACGCTACGCTGGCATGGAGAAGACCAGAGCCAAAAGGGCGACCAAAGCCGGGGTAGCCGCTGTTTAAGAGATTTATAGCTCTGAGCCAGACAGCAATAGGGGATTGTTGAGAAATTCAAATTGTCCTGATGAGTCCTTCGCTTCGTGTCATTCTTCGCCCTTCCTGAGAATGGCGAAGAATCTGAGCAAGCTGAGGACAGACGGTACCAGGTAACCTTACCATTGCTTCATGAAGATGGCGGCGGCTGTTTGCCCCGTTCCTGGCGACGCCCAGTAATGGCGACTAAACAGCCGCCAATAAATATAGAAATGAGGTGAGGAGATATCGCCGAGAAAATACTTGAAGTCAAAGACCTCAAGACCTACTTCTACGTTCGCGATGGGGAGCTAAGAGCGGTTGACGGCCTTTCTTACTATGTCGATAAAGGTGAAAGTGTCGGTATCGTTGGTGAGAGCGCCTGCGGCAAGAGCGTCAGCGCCATGTCTATCATGCGACTTATTCCCTACCCCCCGGGCATTATCGTCGGTGGTGAGATTATTTTCAAGGGACGGGACCTGCTCAAGGTTACTGAGGAGGAAATTCGCCACGTTAGAGGCTCCCAAATAGCCATGATCTTTCAGGAACCGACGACCAGCCTGAACCCGGTACTTACCGTCAAGCTCCAGTTAGCTGAATCGCTGATGCTACACCGCGGGCTGGATAAGCAAGCCGCCGGTGAGGAAGCAGTCAAATTACTGGAGATAGTCGGCATACCGGATGCGGCGAGGAAGGCAGAAGGCTATCCCCATCAGTTTAGCGGGGGGATGCAGCAGCGGGTAATGATGGCGATGGCCCTGAGCTGTAATCCCGAACTGCTAATTGCCGACGAACCCACTACCTCGGTCGATGTGACTGTTCAGGCACAGCTTCTGGAACTAATTGACAACCTGAGAAGCCAGTTCGGCACGGCCGTAATTCTCATCACCCATAACCTGGGAATGGTCGCCCGCTATGTCGACCGAGTGAATGTGATGTACGCCGGACGGCTGATGGAGACCGGGCCAACGGATGCTATCTTTGCTGAGCCAAGGCACCCGTACACCATAGGACTGATAGCCTCGGTACCGCGCCTGGACTTACCACGAAAACGCAAGCTGTTTGTTATTGAGGGGCTACCACCTAATCTTGCCCGTTTACCTCAGGGCTGCCCCTTTCACCCCCGCTGCGTTTATGCTCTTGACCGGTGCCGGCAAGAAAAACCGGAGCTACTAGAAGTAGGGAAGAACCACTACTCGGCTTGCTTTAGAAGCGGAGAGCTGGGAGATAAGCGAGGGTTGATGGATGAGAGATGATGCTTTAGTCAATGTCGAGAATCTGGTCATGTATTTCCCGGTAACAGCCGGCCTCATGCGGCGGCGAGTAGCCGACGTTAAGGCCGTAGATGGGGTAAGTTTCTATGTCAGGAAGGGTGAGACCCTGGGCTTGGTCGGCGAAAGTGGCTGTGGTAAGACCACCACCGGGCGCTGCATCCTGCGGTTATATAAAATCACCGCCGGCAATGTCTACTTTAAAGGAAAGAACCTGGCGGAAATGGGGGGCAAAGAGCTGAGGAGTATGCGGCGGCATATGCAGTTGATATTCCAGGACCCTTATGCCTCACTCGACCCCCGGATGACCGCCGGGGATATTATCGGTGAGCCGTTACAGGTACACAACCTGGTCCAGGGCAGGGAATACCAGGAGCAAATCGACGAGCTACTCAGGCTGGTGGAGCTTGAGCCGAGGATGGCGGTACGCTACCCCCACGAGTTCAGCGGCGGGCAACGGCAGCGTATCGGCATCGCCCGTGCCCTGGCGGTGAGACCCGACTTCATCGTCTGCGATGAGCCAGTTTCAGCCCTGGATGTTTCCATTCAAACACAGGTCATTACCCTGTTGATGAGGCTCCGGGAAGAGCTTAAACTAACCTACCTATTCATCGCTCACGACCTTTCGGTAGTCCGCCACATCAGCGACCGGGTGGCCGTGATGTATCTGGGTAAGATTATGGAGATTACGGATAGTGACGAGCTTTATGACAATCCGCTCAACCCCTACACCCAGGCGCTACTGTCAGCCGTTCCCATCCCTGACCCGGTGGTTGACCGCCAGCGGAAGCGGATTCTGCTAACTGGCGATGTGCCCAGCCCGATTAATCCCCCCAGTGGTTGCCACTTCAACCCCCGTTGTCACATGGTAATTGACATCTGCAAGGAAGAGGAGCCGGAGTTGAGGAATATCGGTGGTGAGCATTGGGTGGCCTGTCACCGTGCCTAACCGGTTGCCTCTGGTCAAATCGGCAAGCCCGGTTGTCAGCCGGGAAACGGAACTCCTAACGGTTGCTCCGGCTTTTCATTCTCCCATAGTAGCTGACCTGGCACATATCCATTGAATTAAGCTTAACTAATGGCGCTAAAATACCCATGGGACTGAGGTGAGACATGTCGCCGTCTAAAAAGAAGGGAGCTGACCGCCAGTCAGTCGAGCCGACACCGAGTACCAAGACTATAGATTACGGCTTGGGCTGGCAATGGAGTTGGGGAAGATTTATTATCGTCGCCGTGGTCGTCGTCCTGATGGCGGTTATCATCGGCGTCTTCTATTACCAGTATAATATCGCCCCTTTTCGCCGCACCATAATCACCGTGGATGACACCACCATTGATACCGGCTACTTTATCAAGAGAACCCGGCTAGCCGGCGCTGACCCGATGACCATGCTTAACTCGCTGACCAACGAACAGCTCATCAAACTGGTGGCACCACGCTATGTCGGGGAGGTCAGCCCGGAGGATATTGACCAAGGCTTGAGGAGTGCCGCCCGGGGAGGGAGCGAAACTATTTCCGAGAATGAATTCAAAGAGTGGTACCGCCAGCAGCTTAATGAAAGCGGACTCTCCGATGCCGAATACAAAGAAATTACACGCCTCAGCTTATTAGCCTCCCGGCTCCAGGCCTATTTCGCCGAGAGGGCGCCCACCGTCGCCGAGCAGGTTCACCTCAATATCATTGTGCTGGAAACATACGGGGAGGCGGCGAAGACGAGGGCAAGATGGGAAGCGGGAGAAGATTTTGCCGACCTTGCTCGGGAAGTATCACTGGATGAGGGGGCAAAGGAAAATGGCGGCGACTTTGGCTGGGTCCCCCGTGGCGTCCTGCCCCCGGTACTGGACTATATCGCCTTTAGCCTGAACACGGACAATGTCAGTGAGCCTGTAGACCTGAGTGACCCCTCACTGGACCCAGGTCAGACCGCCGAACCTGAAGTTGTCTACTTCCTCTTGATGGTTTCCGAGAAAGCTGATGCCCGGGAGGTGGCTGAGGATTACCAGCCGCGGCTGCAGGACAAGACATTCCAGGACTGGCTGGGACAAGAAATGGCACTCCATAACATAAGATATAACTTTAATTCTGAAATCTATGCCTGGATAAACTGGCAATTGTCCAAGAGTACATCTGGTAGTAGTGACCAAAAGTAAACCTGCCGTGAGGAAGAATGATAAAGGTTAAAAATCTAACCAAATACTACGGAAGCCGCCTCGCCGTCGACAATATTAGCTTCAACGTGGCCAAGGGAGAAATCGTGGGCTTCCTCGGCCCCAATGCCGCCGGCAAGACAACGACGATGCGTATCCTCACCGGCTTTATGATGCCAACCAGGGGTGATGTCTGGGTTGCCGGCTATGACATGCTCAGCCATTCCCTGGAGGCGCGCCAGCATATCGGCTATTTCGCCGAGGCAGTGCCCTTATATACTGACATGACCGTCCGCTCCTACCTTGACTTTTTAGCCAGACTCAGGGGTTTAGATAAAAACAGGATAAAAACCAGAATCGGAGATGTTGTCGGTATCTGCCACCTCGAAGAATATATCGATGTCCTGATTGGCAAACTGTCAAAGGGATTCAGGCAGCGGGTCGGCGTGGCACAGGCAATTATCCATGAACCGGAGGTATTGATTCTGGATGAACCAACCGTAGGTATCGACCCTATTCAGGTGGCAATGACCAGGCAGCTTATCAAAGAACTGGGTAAAGAGCATACCGTTCTGCTCTCCACCCATATCCTGCCTGAAGTAAGCATGACCTGTGGACGAGTGATTATCATCCATGAAGGCAGGATTGCCGCTGAGGACAGCATTGAGAACCTTGCCTCGATGATAGGTGGCGCCAAGCGTATTCGCCTGGAAGTAGCCGGACCTTCTCAGCAAGTAGCTGAACGTCTGCGACAAATCAAGGGTGTTCAGCGGGTCAGCTACCAGGACTCCGACTACACGGTTGAATGCGCCGCCGGGCAGGACCCCCGGGGACAGATAATGGAAGCCATCGTCCGCAGCGGCTGGAGTTTACTATCCCTGGAATCCATCGAGATGAGCCTCGAGGATATTTTCCTTAAGCTAACCACCGAAGAGGAGACCAACCGGTGAGAAACACGATAACTATTGCTGGTAAAGAATTCAAGTCCTACCTGGCATCGCCGATGGCTTACATCGTAACTGGTATCTTCCTGATAGCCACCGGCTTCTTCTTTAGTATCAGTCCTGCCACCTATACAGAAACCAGCATCAACGGCTTTCTACAAGCTGGCGTCATACTGCTACTGCTCTTCGCGCCACTACTGACCATGCGTTTGCTCGCCGAAGAGAGGAAATTAGGCACCATAGAACTATTGCTCACGGCGCCGGTGAGAGATAGTGAGATAATATTGGGTAAGTTTCTCGGTGGTCTGGGGATACTCACGGTAATGCTAGGGCTAACCCTCTACTACCCTCTTCTCCTGATTATCTTTGGTGACCCTGATATGGGGCCGATTGGCGCCGGTTACCTCGGCTTGCTGCTTCTCGGCTATACCGCCCTGGCAATCGGCATCTTTACCTCGTCACTAACTTCAAACCAAATCGTCGCTGCGGTGGTTGCCATCGGCATTCTCCTGGCTTTGTATTTCGTCGGCTTCGCCGCCAGCTTTCTGCCGGAAGCCCTGGGGGAGGTCATCGGCTATTTCTCGCTCTCCAATTATTTTCCCGATTTTATGAGGGGAATAGTTGATACCCGCGGCATAATTTATTATCTCAGTATCACCGCTTTGTTTCTGTTTCTCGCCATAAGGTCTCTGGAAAACAGCCGGTGGAGTTAAATGAAGAACACTGCTAATGTTTACAGGCTTTCCGGATTAATTGCCGTGCTCGGGCTGCTCGCCCTGCTGGTCGGCCTGATAGTCAGGCTATTGCTGCCCGGCATCCGATTGGCCGCCTGGGGCATCCTGCTGCTGGGAACAATACTCCTGGCCACGGCTTTTATCATCGATTTCAGACGAGTTGGGCGGGCGCTGACCGGTCGACGCGGGCTATTCAGCACGGGCACCACGGTAATGGCTTCAATCTTCATTGGCATCACTCTTTTGGTCAATGCTATCAGCATCGGCAACTACCAGCGTTTTGACTTCACCGCCTTAGCCCAATTCACCGTCACCTCCCAGACAAAGGACGTCCTCAGCCAGCTGGTAACACCGGTGAAAGCCCTGGGCTTCTTCGCACCGACTGACCCTTATGGTATCGCTAACTATGCCACCAGCCTGCTGACTGAGTACCAGAACTATACTGACCAGCTTAGCCTGGAAATTATTGACCCTGATGAGCACCCAGACCAGGCAAGACAATATGGCGTAACCCAATATCAGACGGTCGTCTTTGAAAGCCAGAACCGGCGCCGCTTGATATCGCCACGGGAGATTGTACAAATGGGCACAGACCAGCAAGGTAACCCGCAAATTGTTGGTGTAGAAGCAGAACACGCCTTCACCAGCGCTATTCTGGAGGTTAGCGGGACTGTCCAGAAAAGGGTATATTTCCTCAGCGGGCACGGTGAGAGTGATATTAACTCACAAGCTGCCAGTGGCTATAGCCGGGCTAAGCTCGGTCTGCTCGATAACCTGTATAAGGTAGGGACACTGGACCTTACTTTTACTCCCGGCATCCCCAAGGACACGACTGCCCTGATAATCGCAGCACCACAACAGTCGTTAACCAGCAGTGAGGTCGAGATTATCGAGGGCTACCTCAAAAGTGGCGGCTGGGTAATGATTCTAACCAATCCTGGTTCCCCGCCACAGATTAAGCAATTAGTCTCGGCCTGGGAAGTCGATATCGAGGACGGAACCGTTATCGACCCATCGTCTTACCTGACTCCCAGTATCGATAGCCCCCTCGTACCCAGGACGAGAAATTTCCTTGGTCTGCCCGAGACTTATTTCCCCGGGGCGACCGCTATTATTCCTCATGAGGAAACAGAGGCTAATATCATGCAGCGAGCGCTGGCCTGGACAAGCCAGGATAGCTGGCTGGAAAAGGATTTTAACCCCCTGGAAGAGCCTGAGTTTAATGAGGGAACAGAGCGAAAGGGACCCCTGGCTCTTGGGGTGCTCATTGCCGCCGCCCCAGCCAATGGAGCTGAGGGAGAAACAATAGAGGCAACTAAACTAACCCGCCTGGTAGTTTTTGGTGACTCAGACTTCGCCTCCAACCAGCATTTCTACAACGGCAACAACAGCGACCTCTTTCTCAACTCGGTAGAGCTCCTTACGGCCGGGACGGAACTAATCTCAATTGAACGTAAGGTTCTCCCCTTCCGCCGACTGGTTGTTGGCCCGGAGGCAGCCCGCTTCATCAATTATTCCAGTATCGGCCTGCTGCCACTGCTGGTTTTAGTAACCGGGGTTATTATCTGGTGGCGGAGAAGACAGTAAAACAGGCTTATCCCGGGGGAAAATCGCTTGAGATTGAGAAACATCCTTATTCTGCTCGTTATTCTCCTGGCTCTGGGAGGATATTTCTACTTTACCAACAGACCCGGGCCGCCTCCGCCACCGGAAACACGACTGTTCGTCTGGTTAGTTGAAATGGAGGATATAGAGCGTATTGAAATACAGCTCCCGCGCCAGGACAAAAGCCAGGCATTCGCGAAAGAAAAAAGGGGGGATGAGTTCCCCTGGTACTTTGATGACCCCCAGAGGTCTGCGGTAGATATGAAGCGCTGGGGAGGCGGCATACCGCTTCTTTTAAGCGGCCCCGCAGCCAACCGGGTCATTGCCGAAAATACCACCGAGGAAAAACTGGCTGAATTCGGTTTGACTCAACCACAAATGAAAATAGCCTTGACCTTAGAAAACGGGGAGGAGGTCAGCATTATCGTCGGCGATAGGACGCCGGATGGCAAAGCCTTTTACGTAAAAGCCCCGGACACAAACGATGTGGCTCTAGTGGATTATACCTGGTATGAAGTGCTGGAACGCCTGGTTAAAGAGCCACCCTACGCCCTCCCCTCAGCCGATTAGCCGCTAAAACCCTCTCAGACCACCGAGCAACAGTATTGTCCAGAATGAATACCCGGGAAAATACTTACCATTGTCCATCAGGCTCTTTGTCGACGGATGACAGCTAGCCAGATAAGCACTACTAGAGCGATAGCGGCAGCAATAATACCACCTGGCAGCCACCATTTAACTGGTTCCGGGGGCGTCCTGACGACGAATGTCCCCGCTAGACCGTCAACGGCGACGGCATAGCTGCCGGCAACATCCTTAGCTATCGTAAAGATTACCTCTTCACTGGCACCGCCTGGCAGGGTTACCACCGCGCTGGCGGCGACCTCATTATCTATCCTCAAGGTTACTTTATAGCTGCCAGCCACATCACCCCGGTTGGTGACAAGAGCCTTGATGGTTACCCCTTCACCAGTAGCGACTTCAGCCGGAGTTATGGCGAGCTCACTGACGCCAAAATCCGCCGTGCCCTTGACGACAAATGTCCCTGATAGACCGTCAAGGATTACTGAATAGGTCCCGGTAACATCCTTCGCTATAGTAAAGATTACCTCTTCGCTGGCACCACCGGCCAGGGTTATCTCCTGGGTATCCTCCACGACATTATTTATCCTAAGAGCCACTTTATATCTGTCACCAAGACCACCAGTGTTGGTTATCAGCGCGCTAATGGTTACCCTTTCACCAACGCCAACCTCGGCCGGAGTTATGGATAAAGTCCTGGTGACAAAGGCGGCCGGTCTTTCAACCATCAACGTAGCTGGCTCAGTGTCAGTCAGGACAGCAAAGACGGTGAAGTGATTGACTGGCACAGTGATGGTATTATTCTCCGGGTCCACAGTCGACCCGGCAAGCATAACCCATTTATCAGTCGCCTCATCCCACATAGCCATAACCAGGCTATCTTCGGCAACACCATCAGGTATCAGTGACTCGTCATAGGTGTTAGCGAAAGTTAGCGGCGGGGCAAAGATAGCTCCCTCAGGACCAAAATCGTAGGCTGAGACGATAGCGCTCTGCGGTGGTGGCTCAGGTGGGGTGGTTACCTCACTGGCTGAGAGTGAGTCCAGAGCCTTGCCCTGGGCATTAAGTAGCTTCGTCCCCTGAGCTATCGCCAGAGAAACCTTCTCGTCCAGGGTCTTAAGCTGAGAAGTTTCTTGAAGTACGCCGTCTCCACTCACCTTAAGGCTGGTTTCTGAAGTAAGCCCGACGAGATTCACAGTAGCTGTGGATACCACACCACCTTCTTCTTCTCCCCCCCCACCCCCACCAC
>JACQGQ010000062.1 GCA_016199495.1 Chloroflexota bacterium | reverse complement strand
AGGATAACGGTGTAAATCAGCCCCACATTGAATCCCGTCTCACTACCGAAGGTAGTCTGGTAATAAGTCATGGTAGCCATGAAGTTCATCACCGAGGTAGAGAAGGAGGCGAAGCTGACAAAGCTGCTCCACACCTGGGGAGGATAGGGCGGCGAGGATAGAGATTTCTCATAATCCCCCCGCTCCGATTTCATCCTGACGACGAAGTTGAGACGCTCCCCCAGCGCTACGGGATTCTTATAGACATATTGGTAGGTCTTGCTCGAGCCATCAGCAATACTGGTAATCCCTTCCATTAGAAGCTCCCCATTGGCATAAAACTGGTAGCTGATGACCAGCGGCGCCGCGGATTGGTTGTTCAGTTTGAAGACGGCGATTACAGGCTCGCCTTCTCTGGGCACCTGGGGAATGACCGCCAGGCTCACCGGGTCGGAACTGCCTCTCACTGTCAGCCAGAAACTACCCAGCAGGAGTATCGCCAACCAGACAATGACGACCTTTAGTCTCGTGCTTCTATCCTCGCTCTGCTCTAGAGCACTATTCATTAACCCTCACACCTCTGGCTACTATGGCTGTTACTTTCGTCGCCGGCGGTAGTCGTCGAGACTGCCGAAAGTAGATGTAGGCAAACAAGAGATACCACGGGGGGAACAGGAGATATATCGTCCAGCGGTGTGCCGTCCACAGGGCTGGCTCACCGAGGTAGTAACCGGCCAGCATCAGGATGACCAGTCTAATAAAGTTCTGAGACCAGGTACCCACCAGCCCGAAGAGGAGAAGCCCGGCGGCTTTCCTGACGGGCAGCGGCATATCCAGCATCATCAAGGCGAATAACGCGGTGATAACCCCGATACCGGCCGGACCGGCACAGGCGGCGGTGATAGCCACTGATATTGGCTCTCCGCTAAAGCTGGTGAAGTGAACCCATTGTCCTTCATTCTCAAGGGTAAAACCCAGAGAGGTCAGCAGTCCGGTTAACGGGGTGATGCTAGCCCGGGACCAGACGTCCCCGGCAAAGCGCTGCACCGCTAAAGGGAAGGAGATGGCAAAACCATAGATGGCAAAGAGGAGGGACGGGAGCCTGGCGCCCCTTCCGAAGAAGATAACGAAGACTCCGAGGAATACCAGCAGCACCTGGAACGTCAGGTAGTCCGGGGAAGAGGGCATCAGCAAAGCACCGGCGACTAATGCCAGTCCTGGCGGCATAAAGATAAGATTCGGTCCACGGAGCATATTACTCCAGACCTGTTGCCTCTTCAGCCAGAGGACGATAAAGCAGAGTGCCAGTACTCCCCAGGGGGAGGCCTGGTATTGTCCAAAGACCCGGCCTGGTGACAGCATCGCTGGTAAATTCCTCCAGAACTCCGCCAAGAAGATAACGGAGAGCACCAGGGAGAAAATCAACCACAGCTCCAGCCTCGTCGATAATCCCAGGTTCAAAGAGGCCGATACTAAAGTTATTCTCAAACGTTTCATTTCGATTTCAGTTCCCTTTTGCTATTCTGATAGAACATTAATGCCGTTCCTTCTTGCCGTCTTAACCCAGTATATAGGGCAGCACTGATACCAGGATTACATTGATTACCCCGTGAGCCACCACGGGCATTACCAGGCTTTTCGTCTTGTAGTAGAGGATTCCCAGGATAAGTCCGGCGCCGAAGACGAAGCCGAGCTCAGGAATCGACCGCCAGGTGAGGTGCATCACGGCAAAGAGGAAAGCGGTACCGAGTAGCCCCCACTTCAGGCCGAAAGCATCCATCAGGTCACGCTGAATCAGGCCGCGGAAAAGCAGCTCCTCCCCGATGCCGACGAAGCCGAACATGTAAACCGCGTCCCGCAGGAGGTATTTCACCTCGAAGCTGGGGAAGGCCGGCGCCGGACGGAGGACGAGGTATTCGCCTATCCCCAGCGGGATGCCGATTGCCAGTCCCAGGAGCGAGTATTTGAGCAGCTTCTCTTTACTGAAGCCGAAAATCTCTTTCAGACTCAGGTTCTTTTGATAAACATGCCACAGGCTCAAGCCGATGACACAGGAGTAAACCGCGGGCAGCAGATACTCCTGGCTGATGAAGAACCATGGCAGGGAAGCGGTGAACAGGATGTAGAGCGGAATAAGTGCCAGCGACTCACCACAATCGGTTATCCCCTGGTCGAAATGAAAGATGGATAGTATCAGGTAGATTGCCATAGCCAGGGCAAGGGCGATAACTATGCCGTAAGCCACATCCTGGTAAGTAAAGATATACTCGCAGGCAGTAATAGCCAGCACAATGCCGGCGATGAATAAGACCGGCCAGGGTCTGAGCCGACTCCTCTCGACCCACTGGCTCTGAACTATTCCTTGTCTTGACTGTATCAAGTTGCCTTCTCCGTCTCTACTTTAAGTGGTAGGTTATCTGTTCAAAGGGGCTGTCCTCGCCTTCCTTGGCAATGGTAAAGCTGATATTCCCCGCGGTTATTCTGCCGGGATAGATGTGATGGATATAGGTAAATTTTCTGCCATCCGGGATGATAACATCCTCACTGTATCGGTAGTCATCAACTACCGCCTTGATGG
The DNA here is from genome assembly GCA_016199495.1 of Chloroflexota bacterium. Classification (GTDB taxonomy): domain Bacteria; phylum Chloroflexota; class Dehalococcoidia; order Dehalococcoidales; family UBA2162; genus JACQGQ01. Next base: position 7,460 of record JACQGQ010000062.1, on the reverse strand, counting down.
TGTATTTTTTAGCTTCACCCTCGCGATTGATGATGTCAAACTGGATGATATACTCCGCCTCCGTTTGCAGTAGCTGTCCCCGGGATACCTCGCTGTATTTGCCACCGGTGGCTATCGGGCGGAACACGGTGAAGACCAGCAAAATACCCAGGATAACGAGCGAAGCGATGTGGCTGATTCTAAGCTTGGACATAGGCTACCTGTCTCTTCCTCATCCAGTAGTAAATTACGAAGCAAAGCCCGGCAACTACGATACTGGCGATTATGCTGGGGAATTCGGGGATGGCGGCCACGGTGACTTCAAAGCTATCGTCTGTCACGAATCCAGTCGTGGTTGCGGCGTCGCTGTAATTGGTCGGAGGGCCGCCACCGGGGAGAAGGTCTTCATCGAAGGCGACCGCGTGCCAGGTGCCGGCGGTGGCGGCCGTATCCGTATTCAGGAGATACTGGCTGGAGAGGTTGCCGGAAGCCCCGGCGATAAGCCCGCTGTCGGTGGCTACTTTTTGCCCGCCGCCGCTAACATTACCATCGTAGTAGGTGACGGCATAATTGTTGCTGGCTTGAAAGCCCAACCCATTCATGTAGACTATATCCCCGCTGGCATCGAACAAATCGTCCGGGACGGTGTGGGCGGCATCCTGGTAGGATTCCCAACTGATATAGGTGGCATAGATGGAATACTGCCTGGCAGTATAGGTCGGCGTGCCGAAGGGGTCACTGGGGCCATCGGAATAGGTGTCGGCATTCGCGGCGGCCTGATTGGTGGTACCGGTATCGTAAAACATGTCAACCCTGGTGCCGTGATGATTAACCAGCCAGTAGCTGCCGGCGGCCAGTGAAATGGGCGAGGTAAAGCTAGCCGTCCGCCACTGGTCGGTGCTACTGATTGTAATTTCGGCGGTTGTCCCCAGCAGGGCATTCGGGGCGCCGGCGCTGTCAGAGTAAACCATCATTTTGACAACAAAGGGCGATTGCGCCCCCCCTCCGGTACTACCGTAAAAAGTAAGGCTTTGCACCCGGCCTGTCTCGCTGAGAGTGAACTTTGAGCCCCTCTTGTTGTCGTTGAATACCAGCTGGCTAGTGCCACCAATGGTGGTATAGCCAAAAGTAGGGTCAATAGTTACCGGATAAGCTGCCTTATCCAGCCAGTCGCGGTCAACGGTTATGCTTAAAGTGCCGGCGGTCTCATCGATATTCAGCTCGCCCCAGATTTCATTGCCGTTAGCGTCATAGACTTTAGGGCGATAAATGTGAAAGGCTTTGCCTCTTTTATCCTGCCCACCTTCCTCAGCTTGGTAATAGACGGCGTAAGAACCGACGACATTTTCTGGTCTGACCGCCCCGGCTGCCTTTTCTGGCTCGGTGAGCGGTGGCTGGTAGTAGAATCTCAATCCCCCGGTTTCGATAGCGAAGGCTATTTTATTGGTCGCTGGTTTTTCCGCCAGGATAACATCAAATTCCACCCCGCCCATCTCATTCTGAATAAACTTGTAGCCTTCTGCCTCGATTTCAACGGGTTCTACCGGATAGAAGGCAATGCCTGATTTATCGGACGTCCAGTTAAGCCTGTTTTCCGACAAAGAAAAACCGGCTTGTCCCGGAAGTGAAAAATCAACTTTCAGAGAAGCCGCCTCACCCCATCGGTTCAGTTTAAGGTAAGGTCGGGGTGGGGAATCCTTTTCACTGCCGATTTCAATAACATCATCCGCCAGGGATTTAAAGGCATAAGTTTGGGGATTAATTTGTTTGAGCTTTAGTTCTTCCAGGCTGGCGGCCTCATCAAATCTCCCGTAGTCCCCGATGTGGCTATCGGCACCTGTTTTCCCATCCCCCCCGGGCAGTGACGCCCCTGGGAGACAGCCGGCTAATGTTGCCGCCAGAACCAGCACCACCACCAGTTTTATGCCTTTATGCCTGTTGTGCCAGGTTATCTTTAAAAGACGACTAATGCCCATGCCTACCATATTAATTTTAATCTGCCCCATATTAATTGCTCATAAATCTGGCGTTAAATTTCTATAAAAGCTAGCCCACTCTAAAATGTCATTTCGCCACTTGGCAAATTTTTTCGTCCTATTAACTCCATATCAGATTATTCAGATTATATTGTGCCTTTACGGATGAGGAGCTGAGTTTCCGGCCGGCCCGGCCGGGCAGAAACGGCGCAATATTGCCCGGAGACGTGCCGCTAGCTCAATAGCTCTGGCTTCTCGTGGCAGGTAGCCATCGGCACCTAATGATTGCAGCCTTTCCCAGTCTGCTTGTTTCTGGCCAACCGTTAATACCAGGGGTATCTCCCAGAACTCCCTGATATGACGACAAACTGCCTCAGCCTCCTCTGACAGGCTATCCACTATCGCCAGGTCACAGCTTCCCGGCTCCTCCAGGGCTACCGACTCCCCGATGCCATCTGAGATGACGACCAGCTCAATCCCTTCAGTAGCCAGGAATACAGTCAGCCTTTGTATCGTTCTCTTGCGCCCGAAAACTACGACTCTCATCTTATTCTCAGGTCTAATATACACTCACGTGATTACGAAACGCTTAATAACACCCAGAAATTATTAATAAAACATTACAAAGTGCTTACAAAATGATTACAATGTGGCTAAATTGTCTCTCCCCACAAAGCAAATATCGCCTATTTTTGCCACTAAGCTCTAGCCTGGTTTTACCAGTGAGTAGCCTACGCCGGTTTTGGTGAGGATAATCTGCGGCCGACCGGGCTCTGTTTCAAGTTTTTCCCGCAGGCGCCGGATATAAACCCTGAGACTCTCTGTAGCATCGGGGTAATCCTCGCCCCACACCGCTTCGGCGAGGCTAGAGTAGGTTACCACTTGACCGGCATTTCTCATAAGGTGCTGAAGGATAGAAGCCTCGCTACGAGTGAGGCCTATCTCCCGGTCACCATAAAATAGCTGTCTTGTAGAAGGGTCAAAGCGTAATTGTCCGCAAACCAAAAGTGTTTCTTTAGCCGCAGGACTGGCCCGGCGTGTCAAGGCTCTGATGCGCGACAGAAGCTCCAGTTGTCGGAAAGGCTTTACCATGTAATCGTCTGCCCCCCACTCCAGCCCCTTGACGATATCAGCTTCATCCGACCTGACTGTCAGGATGAGGATGGGGATGGCCGAAAAAAGGCGTATCTGCTGCAAAACCTCAAAGCCGCTGATATCAACCAGTCCCAGGTCGAGGATGATAACGTCTGGATTTTCGCTCTCGACCAGCTCTACCCCCCTCTCCCCCAGATGAGTGGAGACTAATTTAACCTCAGGCCAGCGTATCTTAAATGCCAGGGAGACAACTTCTACAATTTCCCGGTCGTCCTCGATAATAAGTACTTTCATGATTCCTCTCCTGGTTTAATTCCTCTCTTTTCCCGACTGGTGACGGCTAAGGGTATTGAAAAGCCGAAGGTACTACCTTCACCTTTCCGACTTTTCACCCATATCTGTCCTTCCTGAAGCTCGACCAATCTCTTCGCCAGAGCCAGCCCCAACCCCAGGCCGCTGAGATGCTCTCGACCACTTTCCGCCCGGTAATAAGCCTCGAATAGCCCTTGCTGCTCTTTTTTACTTATCCCGCGACCGGTATCTTGAACTTCTACAATTAGATTAGGAGCATCCTCCCTGGCTCTCAGGGTGATTGTCCCTCCGGCCGGAGTAAACTTGAAGGCATTGTTAAGGAGATTGGCGATAACTTGTCGTAAACGCTCCCTATCAGCCCGGATTGCCGGCAGAGCCGGCGGCAACTCCAAAATCAGAGATTGGCTGTTGCCCAGGGCTACTGGTCTCTCTTCATCGCCTATCTCCTGAAGTAGTTGTATCGGGTCGACGGATTCAGGCTCTATGCGGAGCATATCCAGTTCGCCCCTGGCCAGGTCAAGAAGTTCGTCAATCCTCCGATTCAGATTGGAAGCGCTGCGGTCGATACTCTGCACCAGACTCAGCAACGGTTTATCTTTGAGTTCTTCAAGCAGCAACTCGCTCGCCGCCAGCACCGGGGTAATCGGGGTTTTTAACTCGTGTACCAGAGCTCGGGTAAAGTCGATTCTTTTGTTTATTTCGGTTTCCAGATTCTGCCTCAGTTCTCTTTCCTCATTGTAAAGCTCTTGTAGCTTTTCCTCCGCTCGTTTTCGCTCGGTGATGTCCACGACCAGCCCTCTCGTGCCCACAGTTTTGCCTTCACGCATAATAGGAGTCACATATACGATAACAGGGTAGGTGCTGCCGTCTTTCCTAAGGGCGGTCTGTTCCTGACCATCTACCTTGTCCCCACTAAGTGTGGTCTGAATATTCTTCCTGACTTTATCCCGGTCTTCAGGAATAACCAGTTGACTGGCATTCAAACCCTGATTAAAATCATCTGGAGTGTAACCGGTAGCTTGAAACGTCTGCTGGTTAACAAAGATAAGATTACCTCTTTCATCAGTTTCGAATACGATTTGTGGTAGTAAATCAGTCAGCTCTTTGAACCTCTTTTCACTCTCCCGTAGCTCACCTTCGGACTCTTCCAGTACTGCCAGCATCCCGTTAATCGTGCTGGCCAGTATCGCCAGTTCATACGTTCCTGGTATCGACACCCGCGTCGAGATGTCCCCACTGCGGCCAATACTACTGACATTTTTGATGAGGCGATATACCTGGGACAGAATCCCCTTTTCTAACAGTAATATAGTCACCACGGCAAACACCAGGCTAACGCCTACTATCGACAACACAAGGTAAGCTACTGTGTCCTGGACTCGATTATAGATATCTTCCGGCATGTCTATGTAGCTGTCTAGCAAGATTTCTTGCGAGATGAAAAATAGAATTATTATCACGCCGAGGAACGTGGTACTGATGATGAGCAGTGTCTTCTTGCGTAGTGTCATCCGTTCACCTCCGATGGTCAGGGTCAAAGGCTCCCGGAGCATATCCTCCAATTACCCGCCCTGAGCCTCCGATTCTGTCAGTTGAGCGATTCGTCCGTGCCAGCCGGCTATTTTTCACCGCTTTCCGCCTTATCCATAGTTTCTCGACATTCTCTACACACCCCGCGGAACTCAATCTGGTAGCTTGAAATCTGAAAGCCTGTTTTTTGGTCTACTTCCCCCTTGAGCCGTTTGTCTGGCGGCTCATCGACATCAAAGACCCGGCGACACTTTTCACAGATGAAGTGGTAGTGAATATCTGTCCTCGCCTCGAAGCGGCTGGGAGCACTGTTTAAGTTTAGTTCTGAAATCTCTCCTCTTTCCCGTAATAGCTTAAGGTTGCGATAGACTGTCCCCAGGCTGATACGGGGTATCTCCTTTCTCACCTCGTCATATATCCAGGTAACTGTCGGGTGGGAGGTGGTACTTCTTAAGACCCTGAGAATAACTTCTTTCTGTTTGCTTCGCTTAATCATTGGCTTAATTTAATAATAGTTATTATTACTTATATCAAGTGTAAGAATGGTTATCCTATTTGTCAAGGGGTAATCTCTAAAACGGAAATTGGTGAATCTAAGCTAGCATCTTCGGGGTTGGCTGGTTGAGTCTGAACTCACGGATTGAGGCCCTGAATTCCCGGAATTCCTTGGAAGCTAAAGCAGACGGAGAGTATGACTAAGAGGCTGATTGCCGAATTACAGATAACTACTCGATAACCACCCTTGCCTTCCCGGCTTGCTTCACCACCTCACCAATGATTTTTGCCCCGGGCAGGGTTTCGGTCAGTTGCTCGGCGTTATCCCCTGAGCAGATAAGCACCATGCCGATACCCATATTAAAGACACGGTACATCTCTGGCTGGTCAACGTTTCCCCGCGCCTGAATTAGCTGAAAGATGGGGGGTATTAGCCACTGCCCGCGGCGCAATTGCGCCGTCACCCCTTTGGGTAGAATTCGGGGTATATTACCAATCAAGCCACCGCCAGTAATATGGGCTATGCCCCTGACGAGTGGCAGTAGCGGCTTCAACTGAGGATAGTAGGCGCGGTGAGGTTCCAGAAGCTCCTCACCCAGCGTCCGTCCCAGTTCGGGGTAATGCCTCTTCAGGGCGGTTCTAGTTTCGCCAAAAATCCGGCGCACCAGGGAATAACCGTTGGTGTGTAGCCCGCTGGAGGGTAGCCCGATAATGGCATCACCAACGGCAATCGTTTCGCCGGTGATAATCTGCTCTTTCTCGGCCACGCCGATGATAAAACCGACCAGGTCGTAATCTTCCCCGGCATATAGTCCGGGCATCTCGGCCGTTTCGCCACCGATAAGAGCACAGCCAGCTTCACGGCAGGCTTGAGCCAGTCCCTGAGCAATAGCCTCCACCCTTTTCGCCACCAGCCGGCCCATCGCAATATAATCGAGGAAAAAGAGCGGCTCAGCGCCACAGGTCAGTATGTCGTTAATGCAGTGATTGACGATATCAATACCGATAGTATCGTGTTTAGCCAGGGCACAAGCCACCTTCAATTTGGTACCAACGCCATCAACGCTGGATACCAGAACCGGCTTCTCATATCCCTTTAATTCAAAAAGTCCGCCGAAGAACCCCAGTTCGCCCAAGACCCCAGGGCGCCGGGTGGAGCGGGCATGTTTGCCAATAAGCTCCTTTGCCTTAGCGGCCAGGGCAATATTGACGCCGGCTTGAACGTAGCTTTCTTTAATCGGCTCTGTCTCCATGATAAAAAACCCTTTACTGACCGTTTGATTTCCACAACCACCGACGGTAGCGAACCAGCCAGCCATTATCAGCCAGCTTTATCTCGCCACCACAGCGGATAAAGTTCATACAGGGGAAGATGCCCCTCGGTTGACTACCCCGTGCTCTCACCGCTTCTTCCCAGGCAACCTTACCTTCAAAAACCATAAATACATCCCCCCTATCCATCAGCGTCAGCCCGCATCTATCACAAATTAACTTCCTCATTATTGTCCCTGATTGTCCCTATTTATCTAATGACTTTTAAAGTATCGGAAGACATCAAGTCTCCGTCTGATGTCTGGCGACGAACCGTTTCATTCTGACCAGTGCTTCCTCGATGTCAGCTAACGAGGTGGCATAGCAGCAACGAACATAGCCTTCACCGTATTGTCCGAAGGCAGAGCCGGGGACGACGGCTACCTTTTCCTCGGTAAGTAGCCTCTCGGCAAATTCCTCCGAGGTCAGGCCGGTACACTTGATTGAGGGAAAGGCATAAAATGCCCCTTTAGGCTCAAAACAGGCTAGCCCGATATCACATAACCCCTTGACGATGACCAGGCGGCGCCTATTGTAGTCCTCAACCATCTCAGCGGCACTATCCTCACCTGATTTTAAGGCTTCAATGGCGGCGACCTGTGCCATTGTTGAGGCGCACATCATGGTATACTGGTGAATCTTGGTCATGGCGGCAATAATTTCCTTGGGAGCGGCGGCGTAACCGATGCGCCAGCCGGTCATGGCGTAAGCCTTGGAAAAGCCGCCGAGAAGGATAGTGCTTTCCTTCATCCCGGGCAGTGT
>JACQGQ010000063.1 GCA_016199495.1 Chloroflexota bacterium | reverse complement strand
GACAAGATTATCAAGAGTCCTCCCCTGGTGCAGTGGGTCGGTAAAAGAATCCTGCGCCGGGCGCTGAGCAGCAACCTGGAGGCTACCTTAGAGTTGTGTGCTCACAGCTCAGGGATTCTTGGCGGCTCCGAGGACGCGCGCGAGGCAAGCCGGGCTTTCGCCGAGAAGCGTCCCCCGGCCTTTAAGGGGCAGTAGGAACATCGTAATAATCTCCTGGACTAGGCATACTCTCTCCGGGGCACCTGTAATGTCTGGAAGACACGTTTTTCCTTAGAATATGCTAAGGAGCCGGAAGAGTTCGCTGCAGAGGTGTGCCGATGATGGGGGGGGGGGGAACGTTCCTATTATTAGCGGTTTCTTTAGTCGCGGCAATGTACTATTTTGCTTATGCTTCTAATTTAAACCAGAAACAAATGCGGGAACGATGCCCGGACAGCCAGCCCGGGTTTATCGCGACTCTGCCTAACTATAAGCTGGTATTCGTCGGCTGGTCGAGGCAATGGCGAGGCGGGAAAGCTAATATCAGGCTTTTTCGAGGTGAGAAAGTCACCGGCGCTATTTACGATGTTTCGGAGCAATGTTTAAGACAACTGGATAAATACGAAAGCTCTTATGATAGACTTAAGGTTACGGTATTTAATGAGGATGGTGAGCCTATCGAGGCGATAACTTATATCAAAACTGGTCAGTCAGAAGAAACACGACCTTCGCCGCAGTATTTATCTGTTATTCGGCAGGGCTATAAAGATTGGGGAATCGGTTGATTCGGCCAAGCTGAAGCGACAGATATTCGGCAGACAACACTGCTGGCAAAGAGGATGGTTACGGCAGAAATTCTTGCCCAGGTAGACCAGCAGGGCATGGTATTCATTGAATAGCGCCGCATCGGCCGGCAGGTTATCCATAAAAAGGGACTGATAGGTAGTGTAGCTAGTACAATGCCCTGCCAGGCCGATACGGTTGATGATGCGACGAGTATAAGCATCAATAACAAAAATCGGCTTATTAGCCGCATACAGTATTATGGAATCGGCTGTCTCCGGGCCGATGCCGTAGACGGAAAGAAGCTGTTGGCGTAGCTGCCCGGTGCTACTGGCAAACAGCTTAGCCAAATCGTCCTCATAGTATTCCTTAAGCCAGCCAGCCAGAGACTTGAGCTTAACTGCCTTGGCATTGTAGTAACCACTGGGGCGGATAAGATTAGCCAGTTCAGGCAGACTTAAGTGTCGTAGTGCCTGGGGTGATAGTGCCCTGGCCGCTTTCAGATTAGCGATCGCTTTCTCCACGTTCAGCCAGGCGGCTGATTGGGTCAGTATGGCACCGACCATTACCTCAAATGGCTCCTCGGCGGGCCACCAGTGCTGCGGTCCATAGGCATCCAGCAGGCGCTGGTAGATACTCTGTAGTTGTTCGCCAGTTGTAGCGCTATTCAGCATTGAAAACTATCATAGCATAATTTATAAAACCCATCCCCCTGACCTCCTTCCCTTTTTAAGGGGGAAGTGGGAATGTAAAAAAGAGGGGGCGAAGCCTCTCTCTAAAATCTCTCTCCTCTAAGTAAAGAGAAAGAAAGCCCCTTTAGTACGGCTAATTCTGGCACCCTCCTTCAGAAAAGATTAAACCGGCGGGGTGTCTAAGAGGGGTGTTAGCCCCTCCTTTTATATCTCCCCCCTCTCCTTGAAAAGGATTGCGTACTAAAGGAGAGTCAAAGAGAGGCTTTGCCTCTATAATGATAGGGTGTTAAAGAGGGACGAAGTCCCTCTTAATAAAACTAGTTCCCCTTCCCCTTAATAAGGGGAAGGGGATACAGGGGATGGGGTTTTTAGATAACAGATTTAGGTTTTTACCGCTTGGTGTACTGTTTTGCCTTACGCGCCCGTTTGAGACCGGGCTTCTTTCTCTCTTTAGCCCGGGGGTCCCGGGTGAGCAGCCCGTTCTGGCGCAGCACCGGCTTGAGACTTTCATCGGCCTCGACCAGAGCCCGGGCAATACCGTGAGAGATGGCGCCACTCTGCCCTGAGATACCACCACCGGTTACTTTAACCATGACATTGTACCTGCCCAGAGTCTCGGTAAGTATCAGAGGCAACGCCATGGTTTGACGGTGCGCCAGGCGAGGGAATAGCTCCTCGTAGGGGGTGCCATTGACAATAATAGCCCCACTACCTTTCGGTAATAGTCTTACCTGGGCGATAGCCGTCTTGCGCCTACCTGTCTTTTGGAAGTAAGTTTCTTTGGCCAAAAGAGCCTCCCTTTCTAATTTCAGATTTCTTTTTATAAACTGAAGCTACCCTGCAGTTAGCTTATCTACCTTACCCCTCTTTCCCCTCAGGGGAGGTAGCTTTTATTTGACCCTGATAGGGGTGGGTATCACCGACACAGACCCTGAGTCTTTTCATCATCTTGGCTTCCAGTCGATTATGGGGTAACATGCCTTTGACGGCGTGTTCAATCACTCGCTCAGGCTGGGTCTGCATCATTTTCTCTAAACTGATACTTTTAAGCCCCCCGGGATAGCCGGAATGACGGTAATAGAGCTTCTGTTGAGCCTTGTTACCGGTAACACGAATCTTCTCGGCATTGATAACAACCACAAAATCGCCGATGTCCAGGTGACGGCAGAATATCGGCTTGTGTTTACCCATCAGCCAGCCAGCTATTTGGGTGGCTAGTCTGCCCAGGACTTTATCGGAGGCATCAACAATATGCCACTGGCGCTTAATATCAGAAGCCTTGGTGCTATAGGTTTTTAACATATTCCTTCCTCAAAATCCAGCGTCTCCGTTTCTTGAAACATTTCTTCTTCAAAAGGACGCGGATAGTTTACCTGCATCAGGCACAACCCGCCGGCAGGGGCCGTTGGCCCAGCCAGTCCCGGTCTTGCCGTTTCCATTATACTATAAAACTCATCACTGGTCATCTTGCCCAGGCCGACTCTGAGCAGGGCGCCCACCGTATTACGCACCTGATGGGGCAAGAAGGAATTAGCCACCATATTGAAAACAACCAGTTCTCCATCCCTTTTCACTTCCGCCCGATACACTCTGCGTACTGTCTTCTTTATAGCAACCCCGATACCGCTAGTAAACGAGGTAAAGTCATGTGCACCAATAATAGCCTGACACGCCCGATTCATCGCCTCAATATCTAGATGCCCGGCAACAAGGTAAGAAAAGCCCCCTTTGAGGGGAGAGCGTGTTAAACTGTTTAATATATGGTATTTATACTCCCGGCTGACAGCGTCGTGTCTGACACTAAATGAATCTCTCACCCGGCGCCCCGCCTTGACGGCAATATCTCCGGGCAAATAGTAGTTCAGCCCGTTAATGAATGTCTGCAGGGAGTGAGCTGAGCTGACCCGGAAGCTGACTACCTGTCCTCGAGCATGAACCCCGGCGTCAGTTCGGCTCGCTCCCGCTACTCTGGTCCTTTCCCCGGTAAGTTTGTATAGCGCCTTTTCTATCTCTCCCTGGATGGTGGGCAGACTGGCTTGTAACTGGAAACCATGGTAATGTGTGCCGTCATATTCCAGGATTAACACAATCCTGGTCGCCGTTGCCGGGCTGGTAACCAGTTCTACCTGCGGGTTGCTGGCGGTAATCACCATTTATTTCACCAATTCAAGCTGAACCATGACTGCCCCATCACCCAACCTGGGTCCTAATTTAGTAATACGAGTATAACCTCCAGGGCGCTCAGCATACCTTTGGGCAAGCTCGGTAAATACCTTATCAGCCACCTTTTCATCAAAAATAAATGAGAGCGCCTGACGACGGGAATGCAGTCCACCCTGCTTGCCCAAGGTAATCATCTTCTCAGCCAGGCCACGGGCTCGTTTAGCTTTGGTCTCAGTAGTGGTAATCTTCTCGTAACCCAAAAGGTCAGTCACCAGGTTACGATACATCGCCTTCTGATAGCTTGAAGTCTTACCTGATTTTCCCTCAGCTACTTTACGAGTCATGCTACCCTACCTCTGGTGGCTAAATCGGCTGACTCCTCCTCAACAGAGTCCCACTCTTCCTCACCATCTTTAACCTGAGAAGCCAGAGAAAGACCTAGTTCATTAAGACGGTCGTTTATCTCTTGTTTAGACTTCTGCCCGAAATTACGCAGTGCCATCAGGTCTTTCTCCTCCTTACTGATAAGCTCTCCCACCGTAGCGATGTTGCCACGCCGTAAGCAATTCAGGGTACGCGCCGATAAGTTCATCTGCTCCACTGGTTTATTATATAGTTCCTCAGGGATAGATAGGCGGCCGGGTTCTTTCTTCTCCTCTATCTGAGAAAGCCGGGTATAATTGACAAAGGGGGATAACTGCTCCGTCAGGATTTCAGCGCTGTGACTAATTGCATCCGCCGGTGATATCGTGCCGTCCGTCCACACCTCCAGATACAACCGCTCATGGCTGGCATCCTGGCCAATATGAATTGGCTCAACGCTAAAATTCACCTTGCGTGTTGGGGTAAAGATAGCGTCCACTGGGATTTCTCCCACAATGAGGTTATCGCTGGATTTAGCCTCTTTATATCCCTTGGATAGTTCCACATCAAACTCCGCATAAAGTTTGGCTTCGGCTGAATCCAGGGTAACCAGATAAAGCTCAGGGTTAGTAATTTCAAAATCGGCCGAAGGCTTAATAGCAGCCGCCGAAATCGGTCCCTCTCCTTCTACCTCCAGTATTAACTTACCGGGTCGACCGGAGAGGGGTTTTAACCTCAGTTCCTTAATATTAAGTAGAAACTCGGTGGTATCTTCCTTTACGTAAGGAATGGTAGAGAACTCATGTTGAATTCCCTCGATTCTAACCCCGGTCACGGCGGCTCCTTGAAGATGACTGAACATCACTCGCCGCAGGGCATTACCCAGAGTAACACCAAAACCTTTTTCCAGTGGCTCGGCAACAAATCGTCCAAAGTTATCTTTACTTTCGATACACTCAATCTTAGGCATTACGAGCTGAGACAAAGTGCTCCTCCTTACCGTGAATAGTACTCAACTACGGCCTTCCCATCCAATTTGGCATCAATATCGTCAGGGGTAGGCAAAGATATGGCTCGACCAATAAGGTTCTCTCTATCCAGGGTTAACCAGGCAACAACCGACTTAGCCTCGATGTTCTTGAGCAGTTGCTTACAATACTCAGATTTGGTACTGCTCTCCTTCCAGCTAATGGAATCACCTTCTTTAACCAGGCAAGAGGGTATATCAGTCTTGCGCCCGTTCAGCATAATATGCCCGTGTTGAACGAGTTGGCGAGCTTGAGAGCGGGAATCAGCAAAGCCCAAACGATAGACTACATTATCAAGCCGCCTCTCCAGTAGCACTTGTAGATTTTCTCCGGTGATACCGGGCAGTCTTTCAGCTTGAGCAAAAATCCGCCGGAACTGTCTCTCCAGAACTCCATAGCTATAGCGGACTTTCTGCTTCTCTGTTAATTGAAGACCGCGGTCAGAAACTCTACGCCGGCGGCCCTGGGTTCTCTTTCGTCTGTCAATAGCGCACTTAGGCGTAAGACACCTATCGCCTTTAAGCATTAACTTATCTTGGCAACGGCGACACAACTTGCAAACTGAACCTATATATCTTGCCATTTTTCTAATTCACACCCGCCTTCTTTTAGGAGGACGACAACCATTATGTGGAATCGGAGTGACATCGGTAATACTGGTAAGATAAAGGCCTGAGCCCTGTAGAGAACGAATCGCGGCCTCGCGCCCGCTGCCCGGACCCTTAACATAAACCTCTACCTGGCGTAAGCCTCGCTCCATCGCTTTCCGGGCCGCATCCCGAGCCGCCAACTGGGCAGCATAGGGCGTGCCTTTACGCGAACCCTTAAATCCGGCTGTCCCCGAACTCCCCCAGGCAATAACATTCCCCTGGGGGTCAGTGATAGTCACCATGGTATTATTAAAAGTGGATTGGATGTAGACTCTGCCTGAGGGAACGGACTTCCGTTCTCGTTTTCTTACTCTAGGTCGCTTCTTCTGTTGTGTCATATTCCCCTCCTGTTTGACTGTTCTTCTGGTTACTACTTGGTGGCACCGCGCTTCTTGCCTCTGCCAGCTACTGTTTTACGAGAACCGCGCTGGGTGCGGGCATTGGTGCGCGTTCGCTGCCCCCTGACCGGCAAGCTATGGCGGTGCCGGCTACCCCGGTAGCTGCCGATTTCAATAAGGCGTTTGATATTAAGGTCAATCTCTTTTCTAAGTTCCCCTTCAACCCGGCACTCCCGGTCGATAATTTCCCGGAGACGGTTAACCTCATCTTCGGTAAGAGCGTCCGTCTTAACCTCAGCATTGACCCCGCTCTGAGCCAGAATCTTCCGGCTAAGGGTGGGGCCAACACCATAGATATACTGTAGCGCTACCCAAATCTGCTTGTTTCGGGGTATATCAACCCCAGCGATACGTGCCATTGATTCCCTCCTTACTCAGTCGAATAGAGTCTGCCCCCCCCCCCCCGCCGCT
>JACQGQ010000061.1 GCA_016199495.1 Chloroflexota bacterium | reverse complement strand
CCCTTTTCATCAGTCAGGTCTAAAACTCGGTATGGGCTGAGCATACCCTCGGTCTTCTTCTCCTCGACCATGTCTTAGCTACCTCTACTAATTACTCATCCAATATAATCTCCCGGCGGGGTAGAAGACCTATGTCTCTCTCCAGAGTGTACTGCCCTGAGCGTTGCCCTGGTCAATCTTCTTCCGGCTTTCCACAGCTATCGGAGGCGATAACATCGTCACTGGCGAGGGGGCTCGCTAAGAGGAGCGAGTTCCCCTGTGTATGCCGCTTCAACAGAAACTCACTTTGTTCGTTCTACTAACTACTGGCAGGAGCACAAGCCGTTCCCATGGCTCCCCTGTCAGCTCCCACCTGTTCATGCCCTAACCATAACAGATTTGCGGACATATCCTAGAATCCCGGCCCCGGCCAGGTACAGGATAGTCCGCAACTCCGGTTGTTAAACGGCCTCATTATGGCGGCCACTTTGAGCTTTATTTGGGTATCTCTAAGTCAGGGTATTTCCTCTTAAGATAAGCCACCATGCCGAACGGCGGCCCTGACGCCGCCATGGTTTCTTCACTTCCCTCGTAGGATTGTTCCTGGCGAATGAGTCCTTCCGCGTCATAATATTCGTTTACCTGCCGGCCTATTTCCCGGCTGCTCAACTTTTTCCTCATACCCTTCAGGACAATACTCTCGACGGCACGGATGTCCTTCTCAACCTGAATCATGGTCTTCGCTGGCGAGTGGCTCAGGGCATTGTGACCGAAGACCAGGAGCATCTTAGGCCTCAAAGCCCGAAGACGGTGTAAGGAGTCTATTTCTTTCTCCACATCGAACAGGGGGGGCAAAATGTCAGGTCTGGTCCGATTCTTCCCCGGCCCATCGAAAAAGGCGCCGGCAGCATCGCCGGGGAATAGGGTCCTGGTGCGGCGGTCAAAATAAGAGACGTGATGGGGAGCATGACCGGTACTCTCGATAACTTCTATTTCCCGATTCCCCAGGTCAAAGACCTCGCCCCCGGCTACGGCTATTATCCTGTTTTCGGGTATGGGGTCTATTTGGGGACATCCCGAGTCCAGTCCCCACACCTGTAAGGTACCTTCGTTGAGGCGGACAGGGTCTACCAAGTGCGGCGCCCCGCGCTGATGAGCCACCACCTTGGCATTGGGCAGCTCTTTCAGCAGTCTCGCCGCCGAGTGAACGTGATGCAGGTGAATGTGAGTGGGCATAAGGTAAAAGATGCGCTTCAGGTCAAATTTCAACTGACCTTCTTCTTTGCCGGCAATAGCCTGCAGAAGCTCATCTGCCTGTCCCCCCTCTCCCGGCTCGACGATGGCCGCCTTGTCATCACCCACCACCAGGTAGGGTGCGACCCACGGAGTCACGCCGTTGTGCGTGTCCAGCGGACCTATCTTAAAAATGCCTTCGACTATCTCTGTTATTGGAATCATGCTGCCTCCTTCTTTAATTTTTTATCATCCCTGCCCCTCATCACTCTTGGTAGCGATTATACAGTCATTTCACCCAGGTGTCAAATCGCTGTAAACGTCGCCGGCATCCGCTAACTCCTGGTGCCGCCGGGAATTCAGGGTATTTATCTCTGCGAGATTTCTGTTGCTATTTTCCCTGGAATATAGCTTCTCTCCTTTCTCCGAAGGCTTTAGCACCCTCTCGGGCATCTTCAGAGCTTCAGGGACTGGTAGGCAGCGGTCAGATGCTGAACCGTTTCGAAATTCGTCGCCAAGCCGTCATAGAGCAGGCGCTTGCTCAGTTCAATGGCTCTCGGTGAGTGCTCAGCCATCCTCCGAGCCAGGGACATAGCCTTCTCCTCCAGCTCGGCAGCCGGTACCAGATAATTTAGTATGCCGACTCTCTCCGCTTCTTTGGCTTCAATGAAATCGCCCGTAAGGAGGAATTCCAGAGCTTTGTGTACCCCCATCACTCGCGGGTAAAGCCAGGCACCGCCATCGCCCGGGGGGATGCCTATCCTGATGAATGCATTGACGAATCTGGCATTCTCTGACCCTAATATCAGGTCACAGGAAAAAGCTATATCACAACCAACCCCGGCGGCAACCCCATTAACCATGGCAATGGTCGGTTTTTTCATTTTCTGGAGTCCTCTGTTAAAACGGACCATGAGGTCTCGTTCCGTAAGAGCATCCGGCGCTCTTTCCCTCGCCGGGCTCGCATCTCCGGTGGCACCCCCCCTAATTCGGCTAATATCAGCCCCGGAACAGAATCCCCGTCCGGCGCCGGTAACCAGTAATACCCTCACCTCATCGTCGTCGTTCACATCAGCAATGGCTGACAGCATCTCCTCTCCCATCTCCTCAGTAATGGCGTTTAGCTTATCGGGACGGTTTAGAGTAATGGTCGCGATATGTTCCTTTTTCTCCAAGATAATGGTCTCGTAATTCATAGACTCCTCCCAATCAAATAGTTCACTTTTCCCCAGAATAAGCGGTTGGTTCTTAGCCATCAGTCGGCATCCGCTGGCTCTTCGTGCCTCCGGGAATTCAGGGCATTTCGCTTTTCGGGATGGCGGTTGCTACCTTCCCTGGTATTTAGGTGGTCTCTTTTCGGCGAGGGCTCTATTGCCCTCTCGGGCGTCCTCAGAGCTGCCGGCAATACCCTGGTAAGCAGCGGCGAGGTGCTCATGCGTTTCCAAATCCGTCCCCAGCCCATGATAGAGCAGGCGTTTGGCTAGCCTGATGGCTATCGGTGGACCATCAGCAATCTTACGAGCCAGTGCCATTGTCGCCTTTTCCAGCTCTGCAGCCGGCACTAGGTAATTTAGTATGCCGACTCTCTCCGCCTCTTTAGCTTCTATGGGGTCACCAGTAAAGCAGTATTCAAGCGCTTTGCCCAGACCCATCACACGCGAGTAGAACCAGGCACCACCGTCGCCGGGCACGAGACCTCTCCTGACGAAGGCATTGACAAACCTGGTATTCTCCGAGCCGACTCTCATATCACAGGCCAGAGCAATATCAGTGCCATTCCCGGCAGCCACCCCGTTAACCATAGCAATGGTCGGTTTTTCCATTTTCTGCAGTCCCAGGACGATGGCGCCTGGTCCTCGGATGAGCCGTCGTAGGCCTTCATCCCCCCCTCTAGCCGAGGGGGCCGCTTCTCTTTGTGATAGGTCGGTCGCTGTTCGGGCAACATCAGCCCCGGCACAGAACCCCCGTCCGGCCCCGGTAACCACTAGCACCCTCATCTCATCATCAGCGTTGACATCAGCAATAGCGGCATTAACCTCATCCCACATCTCTCCGGTCATCGCGTTCAGCCTGTCCGGGCGGTTAAAGGTAAGGGTGGCGATATTATCTTTTTTCTCCAGGATAATGGTCTCGTAATCCATAGACTCCTCCTTAGACTTTTCCTTCGTCAAATGTTTTCTCTCCCTCCTAGAATGACGGTTTAGTAATTCATAGGCTCCTCCTTAAAATTCAATAACGCCATCGGGTAACAGGATTTGCCGCGCCGCCCCCAGGTTAGCGCTTGGCGCTCCGGACATCGAAGTTTATGCCAGCCAGGCTAGTATCGAGATAAAAGGCGTAATTCCACTAGAACTAGCTTTAGCTACCACTGCACGAACATCGGCATGACGACATGGATATAGTTATCTACCCCGACGGGACGGATGACGCCGGGGCTTGACGGATTGGTTGTCTCCAGAGCCACCCGTGGCTCACGAAGGGCGCTGAGCACATCAATTAAATACTTGCCATTAAAGGCAATCTTTGCCTCTTCACCGGCAACAACAGCATCAATCTTGCCCTCATCGTCGCCCATCTCTTCAGAGCGGGCTGAAATTTTCAGCTCACCCGGAGTTGGCTCATTACCTAATGTTATTTCAAGGCGGACAATACCACTACCATCGCGGGCAAAAATAGAGGCTGTCCTGGCCGCCCTCAAGAATTCGGCAACGTCAACTTCTACCCGGGTATTATAGCTCTGAGGGATAAGCTGGCCGTATTGGGGAAAAGTACCCTGAACCAGCTGAGATACCAGCTCAGTATCCTTTAAGCGAAATAAAGCCTGACTTTTATTGGGGTTTATTGTTATGTCAACTGTCTCCTCTTCGTCAGCCATAAGACGATTTAGCTCGGCCAGAGTTTTAGCTGGAATAATGACCTCGGTCTTCTGGTTAACTGGGGTAGCCAGAGATAGCTTGTATACCGCTAATCTAAAGCCGTCAGCCGCGGCCAGTGTCAACGAGTCGCCATCAAACTGGGCATCCACACCGGTAAGCACCGGACGGGATTCCTCCGAGGCAGCCGCAAAAACAACCTGACTAATTCCCTGGCGGAGTGTTTCCACCGCAACCCTGGTGGTAACACCCTCGTCAACTGCAGGTATCGGAGGAAAATCCTTGGCATCAATTCCGCTAATCCGTGCCTCAAACCGAGCACACTTTAATCCTAATGCTTTGGTCTGAGGGGAAAGGCTAATATCAATCTTATCATTAGGTAAGGAGTTGACAAACTCGGTGAGCAGCCGGGCTGGTACAGTAATGGCCCCTTCTTCTTCTACCTTAGCACCGAGCCAGTAGCTAATAGCCATTTCCAGGTTGGTGGCAACAAGTTTAAGACGAGCCTGGTCAGTGGCTAAGAGAACATTATTAGTGATAGGCAGAGTTGTTCTGGCGGCTACTGCCCGGCCGATGACACCAAGCCCCCGATTTAGATTCTCCTGAAGACAGGATAACTTCATAGTTCACCCCCCAATGTTACTAGCTGTGAAAAGTAGTATACACTAGATAACCAATTTTATTCAAGGTTAATTTTACCGCTAATTCTCTAACTAGCAATATTTATACTCTAAGGGCTATTGAGCAATAGAGATGCAAGGAAGAGAGCCTCTAAATTTTCCTCCCTCTTCTTCAGATATAGGCGTTATTAAGCGTCTTCCCGATTGCTCGCCTGGAGCTAAAGTCACCGAGTGAGATAACCGGTTACTGTCGCCGGTGGTTGAGGACGCCTGGCAAAGAAAAAGACAATCCCGGCCAGGGTATAGAACACGATGAAGGTGATGAAGGCTACTTGATAGCTCTGGGTAACATCATAAATATAGCCGGCATAAATCGGACCGGTTATAATCCCGAGCGAGTAGACAAGTGCCCCGGCTCCCCGGATGGTAGTGAAGTTTTTCCGTCCGAAGTACTCCCCTATTATGGATATATTCAGCGGGTTTGAGCCATAGCTTAAAGCAAAGATAAAAACAAAGAGATAAACCTGCCACAGGGACTGCAAGGTAAGCAGGATGACTAAAGCAACAGTCCCAAGAAAACAACAGAACACCAACAGGTGCCTTTTAGGGTAGATGTCCCCCAACCAGCCAAAGATAATTCGTACTGGAATTGTGATGAAGAGTAGAATAGAGATAGCATTGGCCGCCGCCTGCTCATCCAATCCCTTAAAAACTAACAGGGGAATCATATGCACCCATATACCCCCGACAACAAATGACCTCAGAATATGGGCAACCCCCAATACCCAGAAGACAGGAGTCTGCAGCGCCTCTTTTACGGTGAAACTGTACTCGCTCACGTCTCCGCCTGGTTTTCCATCTGCCTCCTCCGTCTTCACCTCGTCGCCATCAGGCAGTAGTCCTTTATCTTCAGGTAGATTTCTGATGATAAAAAGCAGGGGTAGACAAATAACAAAAATGGCCGCTCCGGCAACGACAACAGCCGTTCGCCACCCGTATTGAACAATCAACCAGCCCAATACCGGCACTATCGTCGCCCCACCAATACCAAGTGAGGCATTGACAATTCCTGTTGCCTTGGACCTATTTCTTATAAACCACTTGTTAGATAAGGCATAGACACTATGCATTACTCCCGTCTGATAACCGATAGTTACCAGTCCAGCAAAAAGAAGGATAAAGACGATGAAGCTATTCATCAGAGACATTGCCATAAATCCGGCGCCGAACATCAGAACCCCGATTAGCATTAGCCTTCTTGCCCCAAAGCGGTCAATCAGCCAGCCGACTAGCGGCCCCTCAATTGCCCCCTCAAGCCGGGCCAAAGACATGACGATAGAAGTCTCCATCCTGGATAAGCCGAGGTCTTTACTAACAGGGAGGAACAATGCCGTAAAGCCGTAGAAGTGCAAGCCACCCCCCACCGCCGAAATAATCGTGCTGGCAACAACTACCCACCACCCGTAGAATATCTTTTTCGGCTTTTTGACTGTTATACCAGACGTCATTCGGTTCCTTTCTTTAAGAGAAGGCTGAAAAGGGCGGCTGCTTCAGCACCTGATAGACTTTTCTGGCGGCCTGCCCCCGATGGCTAACCTGATTTTTTATTTCCAGGGGTAACTCAGCCATTGTCTTATCCAGGTCAGGCAGGTAAAAGACCGGGTCATAACCGAAGCCCTGTTCACCCCTCGGGGCAAAGGCTATAAAACCCCGGCACTCGCCGCAGCACAGCGCCACCTCTCCGTTAGGCGTCGCCACCGCAATAACACAGCGGAAACAGGCGGAGCGCTGCTCCCAGGGCACGTCCCTCAGCCGTGATAATAAGTAGCTGACCCTATCCCTATCGGACGCGCCTTCACCAGCATAGCGAGCCGATAGCCGACCAGGCTCGCCATTCAGAGCAGCGACCTCCAGCCCGGAATCATCAGCCAGAGCCAGTAGCTGGCTCTCAGCAGCTAAGAGTGTTGCCTTTAGCCGGGCATTCTCCTCCAGGCTTGCTCCCACCTCATCAACTACAGTAGTGATACCCTGTTCCGCCAGGGTAACCAGCTCAAGCGGGATATTCTTGAAAAGACTCTTATACTCACGAACCTTGCCTTGATTATTTGTTGCCAGAAGAAGCTTATCGCCCATATAATTTCAGCTCTGTTTGGAGAACAACTGCCAGGGGCGCGCTGCTTGTCTGCCCGGTAGATATGCTATCGTCTGCCAGAACTGAACTTGAAGCAGTGAACGGCGCGCCATCTTGAGGAAGCCTTTCTAAAGCGAGAGCCGGCTCCTCATTCAGGTAATCTTACCGGGATAAACAATATTGCCGCAAGTTTGGCAAAGTGTCTCCGGGTTTATCCCTGAGTACATCTCGGACCTAGCGCCGGTTACCGGTCACTCCAGCGAGGGCATCGAGGCGCGCCATTCAGCTATCTCCAGTCTAAGAGCGTCGTAGTCCTTTTTGGCAGAGTCATAAAGCCTCGCATTTTCCAAACAAATAGCGCCCAGATTAGCCACCGCGCTGACGAAACGAATAGCGTCTTCGCTAAAATGATGTGGCTGCGCCGTGTAGACAACCATCATCCCCAGCACCTCCCCCCTCAACATGACCGGCACCGAAAGCAGGGAGACGACCCCTTCTTTTTTAGCTTGTTCCTGATTCCGTACCCGGTTATCTTTAGTGACATTCTCAACTGCTGTTGGTCGGCCCGCCAGTACTTCAGCAATCATCTTATCGGTGAATATCGGCCCCTTTTTGATGTACTGGTCGCCCAGCCCATAGTTTGTCGTCTGAAGCAAGTTTTTCCTGTCCGGGGTAAGAAGCAGCAGAGAGCAACCCTTAGCAGCCATAGCCCTGGCTACTCCCTCGACGATAGACCTCAGTACATCCTCAGGAGCACGAGTTGAGTTTAGCACTGCTGTCATTTCAGATAAGCTTTGATAATAATCGCGTCCGCTTTCTTCTACCATCATACCTCCTACCATCATACCTCTTTATGTAAGTTGGCAATGACGAACTACTCTGGCATCGCCTGGAACATGGTTATTCACCTCCAGCCCCATCAGCCCTGAGAAAACACGGTGATAGTGCTCTCCTTAGCCGGGGCAACCAGTTCAAGCGGAATGCTTTTGAGGAGGCTCTGATACTCGCCAACCTTACTTGATTGTTTGTCGCCGAAGAAGTTTATAGAGCATGGAGCCGTAAATGAGTAAGTTATTTCCAGGACGCTATCAGGTCGTCGATAGATATAGCCGCCATGGTCGTCGTCTGGAGAGTACCCCTCGCCCCCAGTTCTAAAGCTATTTTAGCTATGGTAGTGTTGCCGACGGCTTCGATAATGTTGACGAAATCGTACTGGCCAAGAATGGCGTACTGTGCCAGTATCTTACCTCCCATGGATTCGACTTCCTTATTAACCTCTTTGATTCTCTGTGGATTGCTCTTTAGAGTCTTTCTTCCCTCGTCAGTTAAAGTGCTAAGCATAACATAGACTGCCATTTGTGTACCTCCGCCTCAGTTATTTTGAGTGCTATAATACCCCTTTCACCCTATCAATGTCAAATGCGGCTGGTAAAGATTGTTTATCAACCTATCCCCCTGCCCCCTTCCCTTATCAAGGGAAGGGGAGTATAAGAAAGAGAGGGGCTTCGCCCCTCTCTTACGTCTCTTTCCCCCTCTCCTTAAAAGGCGAAGGGGATTAAGGGGGTGAGGTTAATAAACGACCTCACTGACACTGTGCTTACCTGTCCAGATTAATCAACCGATAGAGGTAAACCTTTTTTCCAGTTTTTTCATTACCTGAGGCATGGTCGTGTATTCCATCTCCTCCAGAGGGAGACGATGTGGTTCAAAGGGGCCGTGAGCCCGCATGTAATCAGCGACATCTTTTGCCTGCCGGCGAGCATTATCAAAGGATATATCAGCAAACATATCACGAGGCCCTACCAGCTTGCCGGCGGCAAGTTGAAACCCGAGAGCCGTTACCCTGGGCGGTCCATCAAAGCGTGTCGGGGTGCTATCCGGAATAGCCACCGGCATCAGGGGACCATTATGCGAGCCTCGCATCCACCCCTCCACCAGGATAGGTACGCTGAAAGGCTCCAGCACCTCGCCTACCGCCGGGAAATCACCCTGGGAGCGGACAATACACACCGGGTCGTCTTTACCCACATAACGTCCGGCAATTAAAGAGAGACGCTGCGTGGAGGAAGCGGCGGCTATCGTCCCACTCCCCCGATGACGCACCGCCTTCACCATAAAGCGTGAAGGCGCCCCGATAAAGACCAGCAGGTCATAAATCTCCTCAGGGGCATTAAAGAATATTTTTTTACCCATTTTTATATCATGCACCTCAAAGGAAAAACCATGGTGCATATTCTCAGCGATAACCAAACCAATGGTATTAAACGGGTCGGCGAACATCTTATATAGCGGCAGATTCCACGCCCCGGATGAGGTCTTGTCCGCCATAAAAATAATAATGGTTTCCGCCCCTCTCTCCTCGATTTCCATCTCAGCTAGCCCGGGCCCCATCCCCCTGACATTTCCGGAGAAAGCATCAGCCAGTAAATCCTGCCCGGCGCCGTGGAGTTTTAACTGTCTGGCCACCTCGGTACAGCCAAGGAAGGTATCCCAGGCTAACTTATGAATTATTTCACTATCCTCACCCTGCTGGTGAGTCATCACCAGTTGCAGGTCGTCACCGCACTTGGTCACATGATAGTCGATGAGCAAGCCATCATTCTTGGGCTTCACCATACAAGTTTTGGCCTCGGCTAAAATGTCAGGGTGAGACTCAGAATGACCGACATAGCCACCAATATCAGCCTTGATTACGCTCAATGTGATTTTCATGATTCCCTCCTTATATTACCGATATTACAGTTACTGATTATAAATCGATTCCCTGGGGCGCTGTTATTCCCTTATCACTTGAAGCTCGGAGAAGCACACTCAGGGCGGCCGAAGTCTTACCCCTCCCCCACTGCTAAAAATCTGGACAAGGCTACTTTTAAAGGGCACTGACGACGAAAAGTCGTAGGATGCTGCTTCTGCCAATAAAACCCCTCGACGGAAGACCGCTAGCCAGTTAAGCAAAGATTGTTATTCAAAAGCCACCACAGTTTAACAATCTGCCCCCAGTTCTGTCAAGGCACTAACTCACCCATTAAGTTAGAGTTGAAGCCAGTCTCGATAAATTAGCTCAATAGGGATTCAATAGGGATAAAGAGGTCATAAATCAGCGGCTCATTGACAGCTAGAGCCACTTACACTAAAATCGTAGGTAATTATGACCAGTGATGAAATTCGGGCAGCCTTCCTGGGTTTCTTTGAGAGCAAGGGGCATAAAGTTATTGCCAGCTCTTCTTTGATACCGAGGGGCGACCCCACATTACTACTTACCAGCGCCGGTATGGTGCAATTTAAGCCTTACTTCCTGGGTGAAGCCGTAGCGCCCAGTCCTCGCCTGGCATCATGTCAAAAGTGCTTTCGCACCACTGACATCGAATCGGTCGGGGACTCCACCCACCTTACTTTCTTCGAGATGCTGGGTAATTTTAGTGTCGGCGACTATTTCAAGAAAGAAGCTATTGCCTGGGCATGGGAGTTCGTTACCCGGCATTTAAAGTTACCGACGGAGCGTTTGTGGGTAACTATCTTCCTTGATGATGACGAGTCTTTCCGCTACTGGCGACAGCTCGGTATCCCCGAGGAAAGAATACTAAGATTCGGCGAAGAAGATAACTTCTGGGGACCAGCCGGCGATTCCGGGCCCTGCGGTCCGTGCAGTGAAATCTTCTACGACTTCGGGGAAGGGATTGGCTGTGGCAAGGCTGCCTGTGCCCCCAATTGCGGCTGCGCTCGTTTTGCTGAAATCTGGAACCTGGTCTTCACTCAGTATAACCAGGATAAAGACGGGCAGCGCACCCTGCTACCGAAGCCTAACATCGATACCGGTATGGGCTTGGAGAGAGCGGCGGCGGCCGTACAGGGCAAAACCTCCGTTTATGAAACCGAACTATTCGCATCACTCATAGATAATATTTCTAAATTTATAGGAAAGAATTACGGTTCAGACGATGAAGTTGATAAAGCGATGCGGGTGGTAGTTGAGCATGGACGTGCCCTAACTTTTCTTATCGCCGATGGTGTCATGCCCAGCAACGAGGGGCGGGGCTATGTCTTACGCCGGCTGTTGCGCCGGGCGGCTCTCTTTGGCCGAAAACTGGGATTGGAAAAGCCGTTCCTGAACCAGATAGCCGGGGCAACCATCGGTAGTATGACAAAAGTTTATCCTGAGCTACAGCAAAGGCGGGACTTTATTTTTCAGGTAATAGAGCTTGAAGAGGCGAAGTTCCGGGAAACGCTCAGTACCGGACTGGAACTTATTGAGATTATTTTAGGTGAACGGGAGACGAAACGAACAGGAAAAATCTCAGGCGAGCATGTCTTTCGGCTGTATGATACTTACGGCTTTCCCGTAGAGCTGACCAGGGAAATTGCTGCCGGGCGCGGCTTCTCCGTGGATTCGGCAAGCTTTGAGCGAGAGATGGAAAAACAGCGGGAAAGGGCTAGAGCCAGCCATAAATTTGCATTGGCTGAAAAAGGTTTGGCTGGATTAACGGGTGAATTTGATATCAAGGAAACAACCTTTAGCGGGTATAGCAACCTCAGGCAGAAAACCACTATTGTCAGCCTGCTGGCGGGCAATAACTCCGTTGGAACAGTAAACGAAGGGCAGGAAGCCAGCTTGATTTTAGAGACTACCCCTTTTTATGGGGAGATGGGGGGGCAAGTCGGCGATACCGGGGAGATACGGAGTGCCAGCGGGCGTTTTGCCGTTAGCGGCACCATCCGCCTGACGCCGGATATTATCGTCCACCAGGGGCGAGTTACCGAGGGTAGCTTCAGTGTGAGAGATAAAGTTACTGCCGAGGTTGACCGGGAACGGCGGCTTGACATCGCCCGTAATCACACGGCCACCCATTTACTGCAGATGGCTCTCCGCCAGGTACTGGGTGAGCATATTCAGCAGAGGGGCTCACTGGTCGCCCCGGAGCGCTTCAGATTCGATTTTTCCCACCTGACAGCCATGACCAACGAGGAAATAAGTCGGGCGCAGCGTATTGTCAATGACAGGATTCGCCAGAACCTGGTGGTGTATGATGAAGAGCTTCCGTATAAAAAGGCTATCGAGGCAGGGGCGAT
>JACQGQ010000008.1 GCA_016199495.1 Chloroflexota bacterium | reverse complement strand
CTTCGCCCCCTCTCTTCCTTTTACTCCCCCTTCCCCCGTATTAAATACGGGGGAAGGGGGCAGGGGGATAGGTTACACTCTCCCGGGCTGCCCCTGAGCCGATAGACTGACTCAATAGGCTCTTGTCGCCATGGGTCAGCGGTCAGGCGGGAGTTTTCTTAGTCTTCTTTTTAGCATCAAGCTTCTTTGTTTTGCGCCGATGCTTAGTGAGAGCTACTTTTCTTGATTTATTCATCTTCTCCTACAATGTAACTTAAATTGGTTTTTCTTGCCACCTTTAGCCTGAAACACTCTGTTAAAGGTAGCGTTTCCTTATATTTATGGATAGCTCAGCCAGCAGCTCCAGGGCGCGGCCAGCGCCTTCCTCTCCGAGCGGTATCAGGGTGCAGCTTGGGGTGAGCAGCCCTTGCTCAATCAACTGCTTAAAGCGGATACCTTTTCTGGTGAAGGGCGACATTGCCTCTTCCAGGCGGTCCTTAAGGCTGGCGGCCGTCTCTCCCGCCAGCGTCTCAGCTTCATTGGGAACAATCCCCCAGGCGATAGCTCCACCCCCATCCAGGAACCTTTTTACCTCTTTCGGATAGAGGCTGAGCGATTGAGCATAGTTGTAGGTATCAAAACTCAGTATATCGGCGCTAGTCGCGAGCAGTACCGACCAGTCGGTATTACCGCAGCAGTGGACTCCGGTCAAGCCGTTGATACCGCTAAAAACTTCTTCCAGCAGGCTGATAATCTTCTCCCGGGATAGCATGACACCGACTGAGCCGTAGGCAGCCATATATGGTTCGTCAACAAAGATGATGGTGTTTCCGGAGATTTGACTGAGAACCTTTTCCTGCCAGCTTGCCTTGAGGCGGAGAAACTTAGCGACGACATCACCGAGAACATCATCATAGATTATCGCCCGTTTGTCTCCATCGGTAACGGTTAGTCCCCAGGTGACCGGCCCGGTTATCTGTCCTTTTACTGCCAGAGGTGACAGGTTTTCCAACTTCAGGAAGGTATAAAGACCGGCGGCATAATCAGGGCTGATGGGATACTGGCTAAAATCATTCTCCAGATAGGCGGCATAGAATTGCTCCAGGGGCTTACTCAAATCTTGAGCGCGGTCGACATAGATTCTACCCCCCTCAATCGCCACTCCGGGGAAGCCCTGGCTGTACTGGACATACATATTTTCCAGGAAGGAACGGTTGGGTAGCTGGGGCCAGGCCGGGATGTCTTTGAGGTAGCGGGTAATCTGAGCGCACGCCTTAGCCGGGTCGATACCGGGCATACTACCGATAACAGTTGGTCGACAGCCAAATTCTATGTAGGGCATTTTTATTTACCTTTTTAATAAGTTCTTTGGTAACCCTATCCCCTTTATCCTCTTCCCCTTCGTTAAGGGGAAGAGGAGTGTAACTTAGAGAGGGGGCTAAGCCCCCTCTCTAAACTCTATTTCCCCCTCTCCTAGCAGGAGAGGGGGATTAAGGGGGTGAGGTCAATACCCCATAGTAAATACGGGGCTACTTAATATATTTACCTATCAGCAGGTCTAGTTTCTGCTTTTGCTGCGGCGGTATCACCTCCGCAGCGGTAACAATCGCGTTCTGCAGGGCGGTGGCACAGCCGCACTCGTGCCTCCGGGGTATCCGGCTGACCGCCAGCTTGATAATCTTCCGGGCAGTATCAATATTGCGGTGCAGGGTATCGAGAATAACATCTATGGTGATTGGCTCAGCGCTGTGCCACCAGCTATCATAATCGGTGATACAGCCGATAACAGCGTAACAGATTTCTGCCTCCCGGGCTAATTTAGCTTCAGGCAAGGCCGTCATCCCGATGAGGTCAGCCCCCCAGGAACGATAAAGCCTTGATTCCGCCCTGGTGGAGAAAGCTGGTCCCTCCATAACGACGAAGGTACCTTTGTCATGAACGCTGGCACCGGCCGCTTGAGCCGACTGATATAAAACCTGGCTCAGTGCCGGGCAAAATGGGTCGGCAAAGGCAACGTGGGCGACGATGCCCTCGCCGAAGAAGGAATTGACCCGGTTCCGGGTACGGTCAATAAGCTGGTCGGGGATAAGCAGGTCGCCGGGCTTTAGCTCTTTCTTAAAGCTGCCCGCCGAGCAAACGGCGATGATGTGCTCCACCCCCAGCGATTTCAGGGCATAGATATTAGCCCTGGCTGGCAGTTCGGTCGGGGAGATGCGGTGACCCTTACCGTGCCGCGGTAAAAAGGCAATCCCCACCCCCTCCAGCCGGCCGATGACAATGGTATCGCTCGGCTGGCCAAAGGGCGTATCGATATTAACCTCTTCAATATCCGTCAACCCCTCGATATCATACAGCCCCGTCCCCCCAATCACCCCGATTTTCGCCTGCGGCATTAGAGGACCTCCTTTTAAATACCTGACTCTGGATGTATTCCGTATCAGTCAGTGCTTTCGATATGCGTCCTTACGGTGGTCAAAGAAAAGGATGTAGAGCACCTTTTCGGTATGGTTAATAGAATAAATCAGGCGATAGCTACCTATTCTGAATTTGTAAAGTCCGCCAAACCGGCCAGTCAATGGTTCTGGTCTCAGGTTTTCAAAGTTTTCGGAGAGCCACTTAATCTTGTTAAACACGCGTTGGGCGATAACATTGTCCAATTGCTTCACACGGACGGATGCTGAAGTGCTTAGCCGGACACTGTAGCTCATTCCAGGATTATGCCCATCTCTCTGGCAAGTTTTTCCAAAGGAACACCTTTTTCTCCCAGTTTCAGGGCAGCCAG
>JACQGQ010000060.1 GCA_016199495.1 Chloroflexota bacterium | reverse complement strand
ACGCTAAAGCTCCCCCGTCCCTGGGTTATCGATTTGAGGTCGATGGCGTAGCGCTGAATCTCAGCCAACGGTACCTGAGCCTCAATAACATTGACTCCATCCTCAGGGTTCATACCATGTAGCTGAGCTCGTTTGGTATTGAGGTCACCGATAATATCACCGGTGTAATCCTCAGGTGCCCTCACCGTAATATTCATTATCGGTTCCAGAAGGACAGGTTGTCCTTGGGATAATCCCTTCTTCACCGCTCCGGCGCCAGCAATCTTGAAGCATATTTCTGAGGAATCAACCGGGTGGTAGCTACCATCATAGATAGTTACCCTTATATCGGCAACAGGGTAGTGAGCCAGCACTCCCTCCTGAATTGCCTCATTAACCCCTTTCTCTACCGCCGGAATATAATTTTTGGGTACGCGGCCGCCCACTACCTTATCGACAAACTCGTGACCACTGCCACGAGGTAAAGGCTCCAATTCTAACAGGACGTGCCCGTATTGCCCATGCCCTCCAGTCTGTTTTTTATGCTTGTACTCAGCCTTGGTGGCGACAGTAAGCGTCTCTCGATATGGAACCCTGGGGGTTACTAAATCGATACCGACACCGAATTTACGCAGCACCTTCTCGGCGGCTACTTCAAGTTGAGTCTCACCCAGTCCTGAGAGGATGGTTTCCCCGGTTTCACTGTTTCGATGCAGGCGCAGGGTCGGTTCTTCTTCCGTTAGTCGGGATAAGGCCGCCCCCAGCTTGTCCAGGTCAGCCTTGGTCTTAGGGTAGACGGCTTCACTAAAAGCCGGCTCAGGGAATGAGATAGGAACAATCTTCAGCGGCTTCTCCCGACTGCATAATGTGTCCCCGGTGCCAGTCAGGCTTAATTTGGCTACGACCCCGATATCTCCGGCTCTAATCTGAGGTACCGCTTCCTGGGTCTTACCTCTCAGGATAAATAGCTGACCGATACGCTCCGCCTCACCTCGTGTTTCATTCCACACCTGGGAGTTACTGTTAATCGCACCCTGGTAAACCCGGAAGTAGGTAAGTTTACCCACGTACGGGTCAGCGCTGGTCTTAAAGACCAGGGCAGCCAGCGGGGCATTCTGACCGGGCTCAGCCTCTAGCTTGCCAGAATCGCCAGCAATAGCCACACGGCCCTCTTGAGGTGATGGTAGATAACGGCCGATAGCATCCAGCAACAGGCTGGTGCCGATATTTTGCATGGCTGAGCCGACGAGGATGGGCACTATCCGTCCGGTTACTACCGCCCGCCGTAGACCGTCGCCCAGCTCTCCTGGACTGAGTTCCTCTCCACCCAGATACTTCTCCAGCAAACTATCATCGATTTCAGCCACCGCCTCCACCATCTTTTCACGAAAAGACTCCACCTGAGCTTGTAGTGACGAAGGTATTGCACCCTCCTTCCCGGGAGAACCGAGATAGCTTTTCATCGTCATCAGGTCAACTATCCCCTGAAAATCATTGTGGGCACCTATCGGTAACTGCAGCGGCAGGCATCTGTCGCCGAACCTGGTCTGAAGCTGCTCCACAACTCGGTAGAAATCAGCGTTCTCGCGGTCCATCTTATTGACAAAGATAAGGCGTGGCAGATTAGCTTCCTCGCTCTGTGCCCACATCTGTTCCGTACCAACTTCAACACCGGAGGCAGCACAGACCACGATTATTGCCCCTTCGCTCACCCGCACGGCCGCCTTGACCTCAGCGACAAAGTCAGAATAACCGGGGGTATCAAGCAGGTTAATCTTAGTCCCCTGCCACTGGCAGGGCAGCAGAGATAGACTAATGCTAATCTTGTGTTTTACCTCAGCCGGGTCATAGTCCGAGGTAGTAGTCCCATCATCAACCTTACCGAGCCGGGTAATTGCCCCGGCCGTGAACAGAACCGCCTCGGAGAGAGAGGTCTTACCAGCGCCAGCATGAGACAGCAAAACAATGTTGCGAATATTCTCCAGTTCATATTGCTCCATGTAACCACCTGCTCTCCGGATTATTTGCCACTATTATACTCACAGTTGGGTAGGGACGGCAAGTAACTGTAGGGGAGATTGTTTATTAACGCAGCAGCAGTGGTGTGATGTACGTTTCGATGATAGCCGCCGGCAAAAATAAGCCAAGTGCTACCAGGAGATACCTTAAATTGTGCCTCAGGTAGGGTCGCAGTTGGCTTCGCCTTTCTTTCTTAAATAAGGCTAATAGCACCGCCGTGCCGAAGCTAAGAGCGACCGCCTCACCGATAATAAGAGCCGGAAGCTCAAAAATACCGTGAGGCAGCAAACCGGCAAGCAGGTAGCCCAGGGATTTCTCCTCAATTACCATGGCTGAGACGAAACCAAGAAGCCCGCCGTTGAAAATTAGTGCCGCCACCGGCGCCAGGCAAAAAATCGGGCTGAGGGCAAAACTTATCAGGACAGCCGAGGTATTTTTGACAAGGATGAGTAAAAAAACAGATGATTGCGGCAGTGACGCCAAAAAGCCAGCCAACTCCTCAAGCCCAGCAATATCCTCGGAAAAAGGACCGACGATGCCCTCCGGATTGGCCAGACCCGATGTCAGCCCCCCGCCGAACCCGACAACGAATAAGAAAATAGCAACCAGAAGCCACCGTTTATAGCTCATCAAAATCAAGTGCCAAATTTATCATAGAAAACAATTTCAGAAAGCGTTTTTCTTGGTCTGGGGTCACGTACCTGGTCGGGGTAACCGAGAGGGGTCATCTCAACCACACAAAAACCATGTGGCACCCCCAGAATAGCGGCTGCCTGTAGGGCGTCAAAAAGACCAACGTGCACTGTGCCCAGACCCAGTGAGGTGGCCGTCAATACCAGGTTCTGCATCGCCAGGGCGACATCGAACATGAACCAATCGCCCTTATCCGTGGAAGGTTTCCCTTCTCTAAAACCACCTGACTTCCCCAGCTCAGCGCAGGCGACAATTACTACCGGGGCATTCTTAATAGCGTCAGTGGCTGGATTCCGTCCATCCGGCTGCCCGGTGCTCAATGTACCGGCCAGCTTATCCTT
>JACQGQ010000015.1 GCA_016199495.1 Chloroflexota bacterium | reverse complement strand
GGTAGTCTTCTCCATCCATTCGATGGCATCGAGTGTCTGGCCGATGAGATAGTCAACCTTGTTCTTTTGACTCTGGGCGCTGTCGAACTGGTAACCCTCCACCGTTTCTACGCAGTGATAGGGCACCTTGAGAAACTCAGCTTCTGCCAGAGCCCACTTAGCGTGGGTATCGCACTGGTGAGTGCGGGCAACAAAATCCACCTTGGGGTAGGGACCGCCGAAGACATACTTATTAAGATACATGGAACCAAGGTTAACCCGCATATAGGCGCAGACGTCGCGAGCGTAGCCCCTGGCTTCAGCCGCCTCGACAAACTCCTCAGATGACCCCAGGTTAGCACTATGACCGGCATAATGCTCGCCGGCAATGCTGTGGCAGGTATTGCCGAACCCGCTTTCAATGGCAATGCCATGCCCGCTTTCAATGCCCAGCCCCCACAGGCTAGCCAGCTCACCCCTTTCATGGGCCGTGGTAATACTGCTAAAGTGGGTTTTGGTAACTTCCTTAGCCTTCGTCCAACACTCCAGGGGCTTTGTTTTCCACCGTTTTTTCTCAGCCATTTCCCCTCTCCTTGGTTATCCAGGTTCTTTATTTATTAGGGCAAGCTGCTTCATCTCTTTCTCAACCATTATATTTAAACAGCCTTGTCACCTAACTCTAGACCTATACTAATTATAATGGCTGTCCCTTGGCTTGTCAAGCTTTTTGTCTTCGTAAAACTATGAAATTCTCACTAAACCTACAAAATTCTACTACAATGTCATGTCAGAGAGCCGGATGCCAATTCTGCGGCAGTGTAGTGGATTTTGCCGTTAAATTTTCAGCTATTATTAAAACAACTCCTCCCCGCGAATTGTCTCCAGGAAAGCCTCGACACGAGTACCAAATGCTCCTAACGGAACAGTAACATCCAGTTCAAGGAAGTAGGTAGGAATATTGTGCTCTTTCAGGAATACGGTTAATGGCGGTATGTCAACCTCATGAGGGTCACAGAACTTTTGCTGCATTAAGATGATTCCTTGCACCTTATATTCCTGTGCCAGCTTCAGGACTTGGGTAAAGCGGCGCCGTTCCGACCAGTCTTTCACTGGGCATGGGGTTCTATCTATGTAGCGATTGGCAATGGCGGCTAACCTGTCCTCACCGGGGATAACCTCATTCCAAAAGTATCTGGTGCCGGTACAGTGGTCATCAACGACCAGGGTCGCGCCCTTACTCTCCACCATTCGGATAAACTCGATATCATCATCTTCGCTGCCGACAATCATCAGCCTCACACCCGGGTCACGGTCGCTAAGCCGTCCCGGCAGTTCTTTTTTC
Organism: Chloroflexota bacterium; assembly: GCA_016199495.1. Classification (GTDB taxonomy): domain Bacteria; phylum Chloroflexota; class Dehalococcoidia; order Dehalococcoidales; family UBA2162; genus JACQGQ01. Next base: position 4,084 of record JACQGQ010000015.1, on the reverse strand, counting down.
AGGACCTGCTCAACAATGTTGCTGTGTTCTTCCTTGTCACTGAACTGGCTCGCTGTCACCATAAGCATGGCTTCGGCCCCGGTGATAGGTGGTTTTTCCCCTTTTCTGGTTTCATAGACCTGTTTCATCAAACGGCGATTGCGGTTCATAATCTCTATTCCCCGGTCCAAATCGTCATTAGTGATGGTCTTGCCCGTCCATTCTTCCATATGTTTCTTGAATTCGAGGTTTTCTTTAGCCAGATAATCCCTCGCTCTGGGGCCGGCAACGTTAGCCGGCGTATTGGCAATAAAGGCGTTCTCACGTCCGATACCGCAATACAGTACCCAGTTGTCAAAGGTCTGATTTATATGCATACAGGTATCGGCAGATACTATGCCATCCAGATAATCATATCTCCCTTTCAGCCCCTGGGCTAAGGTATCGCGGCAAAAGGGACAAAATACCGGGAAAATATAGGGTGCCGTAACATCCTCAATCTCATGACTACCCAGGATTCGTACTGGCAGAGCGCCGGCCGCATAGACAATCTCCTCCGGGATGTAAGTACACAGGTAACCCAGTATCTTGCCCCCGGTCTTGGCTTTCCAGTCCTTGGCATACTGATGCCGATTCTTGTAGATATCTTCGAATTTTTCGATCATTCCCTATCCCTCTTTTCTATTCAATTTAATATAATACAGAGCTCAGATTTTACCTGCTTATTTCTCGTATAACCCTTATTCCCAGTGTCTTCGCTTTGGTCAAGCTTATTCCGGCGTTGGCAAATATTGAAACTTCCTTCTCTTGACTCTCACCCCCTGCCGGCCCGAGGCGATTAGCGCAATAATTTCTCCCTCTCGTCCCCTGGAAAAATTATAATCAAGCTATGCTGGAAAAGGGGTTGTCACTACGTCCTGGCCAATAACGTCTCTTTCTATTCAGAATAACACGAAGCTGCTAAGGGTGTCAACTCTTTGTCAGCGTCGGTTCTGTTTGCATTGGGTTGATTTTATTTGTTGTTGCGAGGAGGCGTAGCCGACGTGCCCGCATGCCGAAGTGCCTGTCCGCCGTCTCTCCGAGACTATGGAAGGCGGACGTTACGGCACGCAGGCGTGGCAATCTGGGAGGTGGGGGTACCCTTCTCCCCACACAGGTTGCTTCGCCTTCCGCCTGTGGCGGAATGGTCTCGCAATGATACCACCAACCAGAACCAGTACAAGTAATTGACGCCGCTATGTGGCTCGTCTTATAATAGTTTAGCGGCTAGACCCAGCGAATTGTTATGCAGCGGGAACGCTCTGAGATAAACCCTCTAATTTTCTGTATGGATTTTCAGTCGGAGGGAGAACGGAAATGGTGCAAATAAATGTATCACAACTGCTTAAGGCGCCAATCGGGTCGGTAAGAAACTATCAGATAAATGACATTGTAAATATTGCCGATGATGACTGCCTGGTTCAGGGAGAGGTCAGGTTGATGCGTACCAACCGGAGTATCATAGTCAATGGTAGACTACGCACCGAGATTGAACGTACCTGCAGCCGCTGTTTGAATCTGTTCAGTTGTCCTCTAACTCTAAACATCGAAGAAGAGTATTTTCCGACTATGGATGTAGTCACCGGTAGTCCACTGTCCTTACCTGATGAACCCGGCTGTTTCACTATTGATGAGAATAATATTCTTGATTTGACCGAGGCAATACGTCAGTATGCGCTTCTGGCGATCCCGATGAAGCCACTTTGTCATCAGGATTGCATCGGGCTATGCCTTACTTGTGGGAGCAATCTTAATCAGGCACCTTGCCATTGTCCTCCCCAGCCAGCCGACTCTCGTTGGGCAGAGCTAACCAAATTGGTTTTGGCTGATAGTAAAACGCCGCTGAATGAGTAGAAAGGTAGAAAGGAACGAAGTAGATTATGGGAGCTTTACCGAAACGAAAATATGCCAAGGCACGTCAGGGTGAAAGGCGCCAACACCTCGGGGTGTCCCCTCCGGCTCTAGAGTATTGCCCACAGTGCCAGAGCCCGAAGCGACCTCACCACGCTTGTCCTACTTGTGGTAGCTATGCTGGTCGGGAAGTCATTGAGATTAAGACCCCGAAAAAGAAGGCTGACTAAGGAAAAGTGAGCTGTGCTCAAAACGGCTATCTGTGACCTCTTGGGCATCAGGCATCCGATTATTCAGGGTGGCATGGCACATGTGGCTACGGTTGAGTTGGTCTCGGCTGTCTCCAATGCCGGTGGATTGGGTATTATTGGTGCCGGTTATTATCAGCCAGATTGGGTAAGGCAACAAATACGCTTGACCAGGCAGCAAACAAGCCAGCCATTCGGCGTAAACATCCAGCTAACATCAATCTTTACCGAGCAAGTTGTCGAGGTGGTTTTGCAAGAAAAGGTCGCCGTGGTCACTACCGGCGCTGGTAACCCTGAGACCTATATCAGTCGATTCAAGCAGAATGGGATAAAGGTGGTGCCCGTCGTGGCTAGTGTCGACTCAGCCAAACGATTGGAGCAAACCGGGGCTGATGCTATTGTGGCTGAGGGCATGGAGTCCGGGGGCCACGTCGGAGAGACAACAACAATGGCTTTAGTGCCCCAGGTGGTGGATAGTGTCCGCATCCCGGTGGTGGCCGCCGGTGGTATTGCTGATGGGCGGGGGCTGGTGGCGGCATTAGCCCTCGGTGCTCAAGGCGTGCAGATAGGAACACGTTTCGTCTGTAGCCGCGAGTGTATCGCTCACCCAAGATACAAGCAAAAAATTCTAGAGGCGGATGACGGCTCGACAGTGGTCACCAGACAGACTGTGGGTTACCCCCTGCGTACCTTGCGCAACAGCCTGACAGAGCAGGTCAAGGCGCTGGAAGAGGCCGGCATATCCCGAGAGGAGCTAGAGCTATTTGACCGGGGTAGAATGTATCTTGGCCTGATTGAGGGTGATATTGAGGAGGGCTCGCTATTAGCCGGGCAAATCGCCGGGCTGATAAAGGAGATTAAACCGGTCAGGGTAATCATCGAAGAAATAATGGCTGAGGCTGAGACAATAATCACCAGCCTCAAGAATTTCCACAGGGAGGATTAACTATGACTGAGCCAGTGAAAGTAGCCTATGTCTTCCCCGGGCAGGGTGCTCAGTGGGTCGGTATGGGTCGTGACCTTTATGATAACTTTGACTTCGCTAAAGCCATCTTTAAGCAGGCCGACGAGATTCTGGGATTTTCTCTATCCCGGTTATGCTTTGAGGGACCAGAAGTTGAGCTTCGGGAAACTATTAATACCCAGCCAGCGATACTAACCGTCAGTTATATTTGTTTGCAGGCTATCCGCGATATTAGTCATGCTTTACCGCCACCAGCCTTTGTCGCTGGTCACAGTCTGGGTGAGTATACCGCCCTGGCGGCCGCCAATGTATTCGATTTTGCTACTGCCCTTTACCTGGTGCGAGAGAGAGGACGGTTAATGTATGAAGCCGGCGTAATTCGCCCCGGAGGCATGACAGCCATACTAGGTTTTGATGAGGCTTCGCTAGCCGAGGTGTGCCGTCTTACTGATACCCGGATTGCTAATATCAATTGCCCGGGTCAGCTCGTAATCAGCGGGGCAGAGGCGAACCTGCCCAGGGCGGCCGACCTGGCTAAAGTCAGGGGAGCCAGCCGTACTGTCCCTCTACAGGTAAGCGGCGCCTTCCATACGCCGTTGATGCAACCGGCAGTGGACAGAATGTCTGAGATTATCGCCACTATCAGCTTCCGCGACCCCACTGTTCCCATTATCGCCAACGCTACCGCCCAACCCTTGACCACGGCGGCAGAGGTGAAGGCGGAACTCATTACCCAGCTATGTAACTGTGTTCAGTGGCAGCGCTCAATTGAATATATGATAGCTAATGGTGTCTCTACCTTCGTTGAGATAGGGCCAGGTAAGGTGCTTAGCGGTCTCATTAAGCGAATAAATAAAGAGGTTGACACGTTGAATGTAGGTGACGTCGAGGCTGTCAGGCGTTTAGCTAACCCATCCCCCTGACTCCCTTCCCTTATTAAGGGGAAGGGGGAGTGTGGGTAAGGGAGGGGGCAATACAAAATCCCCCTTAGTCCCCCTTTGCC
>JACQGQ010000059.1 GCA_016199495.1 Chloroflexota bacterium | reverse complement strand
CCCTTTTCATCAGTCAGGTCTAAAACTCGGTACGGGCTGAGCATCCCCTCGGCCCTCGCCTGGGTCATAGTTTCACCTCCAGAAGGAATAAGTCAATCCTCTCTGAGCTACTTAATCACTCGTAGTCTACTGTGTCGTGGCGGTCTACTCAACGACCCCCTCGATTACCAGTTCAGCAATCTCATCGTCCGTCATGCCGAGGAGCTCTTTCAAGGCATATTCGTTATGTTCGCCCAGCAAAGGGGCACGCCGTACTTCACCGGCCGTCTTCGATAGCCTGAAAGAAAGTTCCCCGATTTTGTGTTTGCCTATTTCCGGATGGTCAAGCTCCCGGAAGAAGCGGCGGTGCTTCAACTGGGGGTCGTGCTCCATCAGGTCTTCGCCGGTCTCGGCCACCCCGGCGGCCACCCCGGCCGCCTGCAGCATCGTCATCACTTCTTCGGCGGAATGGTTAATCGTCCACTCTTCAACCAGCTGGTCCAGCTCATCCTCGTTTTTCTTTCTGGCCGGCAGGGTGCTGAACTTAGATTTCTTGACCCAGTCCGGGTTGCCGATAATCCGGCTAAAGCTCTGCCACTCCTCGTCGCTGAAGACGGCAATAGCGCACCAGCGGTCCTGGCCACGGCAGCGGTAGGCGCCATGGGGAGCGGCATCGTCACAGCGGTTGCCTATCCGGTTGGCTATGCGCTGGTTGACCACGTAGTCGAGGATAATGGGTGCCAGAAAATGTACACTAATTTCACACTGGGACAGGTCGAAATATTGCCCTCGGCCGCTGCGGCGCCGGTAGTCTAGGGCGGACAGGATAGCCGCCGAGCTAAAGTGGGGGGCGACGTAATCGGTGTAGATGCCGAGGTCTTGGGGTTTCCGGTCGGGCCAGCCGGTAATATGGCAAAAGCCGGCCAGGGCGGCCGCATGGAAGCCCATACCCGGCTGGTTAGCGTGCGGTCCCGTTTGACCCTGCATACAGCTGCTGAGCATAATGATATCGGGCTTTATCTTCTTTAGTGCCTCATAGCCCAGCCCCATCTTTTCCATGGCTCCCCCGGCCATGTTTTCCAGGACAACATCAGCCCGGGCGACGAACTTCTTGGCGACCTCTATCCCTTTGGGGTGAGCCAGGTTAAGGGCGATGCTGAGCTTGCCCGCATTATCCTGGTTCCAACCGCCGCCGCGATTGACCCCGGTAATGTTATCTTTGTTATTCATCAGTCGCCACGGGTCATGCCGGCTGCGGCCCTCCAGCCTGATTACCTCGGCGCCATAGTCAGCCAACATTCTGCCGATGAGAGGACCGGCGACATACCAGGTAAATTCGACCACCTTTATTCCCTCAAGTGGTTTTCCCCCCGGGTTCTTGCCCTGATTCGTTCTTTTAAGATTGGTTGGAGAAGCCTTAGTCGGCACCGGGGTGCCTGACTCCTTCTGAAAAATCTCCTGGTTATGCTCACCGATAAGCGGGGCACGACGCCCTATTCGGGGAGGCGTCTCTGTCGCCTTGATGAAAGGGCCGGGGTAGGTAATGGTCGTGCCCAGTTCCGGGTGGGCAACCTCTACCCAGAACTCCCTGGCGGCCAGTTGGACACTCCCCAGGACATCCCTGGTGGTCGACATCGGGTAAAGCTGTATTCGGCACTTCACGGCCCCCTCCAGGAGCTCGGCTTTAGTGTGCCTCAGGAAAAACTTAGCGGTCGGCTCAGCCACGCGCTCCAGTACCTCTTGAGGTATTGCGGTGAAATCAAATGTTTCCCAATCGATTCCCTTTAAGAAGTCGTCAGCCATCCCCTCTTCCTCCATCCACCTGACCAGTGGTCGGCTGAAACGTAGCCCTTGTGCCCCCCCGGAGTAAAAGAACATGATGTAGCCGTCCTGGCAGGGCCATACCCGTCTTTGGGTTATCCGCCCTCCCCGTTGCTGGGCGACCTTCATCAGCTCCCAGCTACCCGTAGTTCCGTGAGCCGTAGTCCCGTAAGTGACTCGAAACACACACTCCTGGATTGAGACATCGACCTGCTGTCCCTCACCGGTCATCTGCCGGTGGTGCAGAGCCAGCAGTGCCCCCACCGCCGCCTGAAGGCCACCCTGCAGGTAGGCCTGGGAATGATGGCTTACCCGCAGAGGAGAGCGGTCGGCGTCACCCCAGGGGTACATGGCGCCACCCATCGCCCAGGCGACGATGTCGGGCGCCTTGTAGTCTTTGTAGGGTCCCGTCTGCCCGAAGGGGGTAATCGAGACCATGATGATACCGGGATTGACCTTCTCCAGGGCGGAGTAGCCCAGGCCAAGCCTGTCCATGTATCCCGGTGGGAACGACTCTACTACGAAGTCAGCCGTCTTCACCAGCTTCTTGAAAGTTTCCTGCCCGGTGGCGCTCTCGATATCCAGGGTTATCCCCCGCTTGCTGGCATTGAAAGCGAACCAGAAGAGGCTCTTTTCCGGGTTAACCTCGTCGTGATAGAAGGGACCAATCTTGCGGGCCGGGTCGCCACCCGGTCTTTCCACCTTGATGACATCAGCCCCGAGGTCGCCCAGTACCTTGCCACAGAGAAGGCCCTTCTCATCAGCCAGGTCTAAAACTCGGTATGGGCTGAGCATGCCCCGGGTCTTCTTTGCCTCTGTCATACTTTAGTCTTTCTTGACCAAATCAATAGTCCGTTCTTGCCATGTTTTAGCTGAGACTGCATCTCTTGATTCGCCGCTGGCTACCCCCCGGAGCTTCTCTTGCCGGGCGTGACATTAGCTTGCTTCGTTCTGAGTTGTCCACAGTTACCGTGTCTCTGGGAACAGTAATATAAGCTTATAGCATTTTTTATAAGGGGTGTCAAATCTGTGGATTAGGGGTCGTTTAACAACCTATCCCCCCACCTGCCAAAGCCCCTGCTCGGCAAGTCCTGACAGGCGGGTTGTGAGGCGAGCAGGGGGAGTAAGAGAGGGGCAAGCCCCTCTCTAAAATCTCTTCCCTCGCCCCTTATCAAGGGGAGAGGGATTAAGGGTGAGGGGTTACTAAACAATCTATGGATTAGAGGTTGTTGAGTAACCGTAAAAACGAATCTTCTTCGTGTCATTGCTAAACGACCTCTGTCTTCGAACGCCGTTCCTCTGCCCGATGGGTTTATAGATAAGCACCAAGTGTCAGCGCATTTCTCACGGCAAAAGCTTGGGCATCATTATTGAAATAAATGTAGATTGCTTTCAGGTTCCCGGCGAGATTAGCCAGCCTTTTTGCCCAACTGGCTAGTTCCTCATCGGAGTAACAGCCCCCATAGAGAGCGGCGCTGCCATGAAACCTGATATAGGCAAAATCGGCTGTCGCTAACAGGGGGCAATTGACAGAGGGCATATCAAAGACACAAAATCCTACATTATGCTGGTGTAAAATTTCAAATACCCTATCTTCAAGCCAGGACTGGTGGCGAAATTCAAATACATGCTTTATCCCCCCGGGTAAAATGGACAGGAATGATTCTAATACATCGTCATTGCGGGGCATGTTTGGTGGGAGTTGATATAAAAGCGGACCTAGCTTTTCACCCAAAATTTTAGCCCTGGCGATAAACTTTTCCACAGCCTCCCCCGTATCCCTGAGTCGTTTAAGGTGGGTGATAAAACGGCTTACTTTTACGGAAAAGGTAAAATTGGCTGGTGAAGAATTACGCCAGGTGGCAAAAGCCGCCTCTGAAGGTAGCCGGTAAAAGCTATTGTTGACTTCAACCGTAGCGAAATGTCCGCAATAGAACTCAAGCCATTTTGCTTTAGCCAGTTTTTCCGGGTAAAACTTGCTCCGCCAGTGCTCATAATACCAGCCTGATGTGCCAATATAGTAGTTTAACGGCATTAAAGTCCTTCACCCATTTTTCATAGCGCCGGCCTTACTTACCGGGTAACCGCTTATATGGTTTTTACTTGTCGAAACTAACCTGGTTAGAGTAATAGCTCAGTTCGTCACTTCGCTTGAGTTATAAACATCTTATTGCTAGCCATTGGTGCTAATAGACTACTACCTTTTCGCCACAACCTCAATGGCTGGTTTCCAGCGGGTCATTCCAGGGGGAAACTATAATGCGGTTTTCTACGGTTTATGGTAGACTCAGTTTAGTACTAAGATACACCTTAACCTGATAAATTGAGTAGATATTCCGGACGATGCACCACATTGGCGTAGATATAATAGAGATAGCGCGCATTCAAAGAGCTATCGGCCGCTGGGGCGAGAGGTTCCTTCACCGGGTATATACTGAACAGGAACTCAGGCTCTGCCGCAAGAAGCCGTCGCGTCTTGCCGGGCGCTTTGCTGGCAAGGAAGCGGTTATGAAAGCCCTCGGCACCGGAGCCAGGGGCGTTAGCTGGAGGGAGATTGAGATACTGGCTCAACCTGGTGGGAAGCCTCTGGTGCGTCTCTATGGTAAAGCACAGGCACGGGCTGATAGCTTGGGCCTGGATGAGCTGGCAATCAGTCTCTCCGATTCAAAGGAATACGCTATTGCCTTCGTCGTCAGCGAAACAAGATAAGACTATCTTAGCGGGCAAGCCCTCGTCTGGTTTTTTGATTTCAGCCTAACCCGGGGTTGCTTGTCTATTTCCAGCAGCCTCTTAGCAATCGTCCGTCGATAGTTATCACCTTATCGGCTACTTCCCTTAACGGTCGGGAAGTCCGTTCTTTGCCAAACAGGGCTACCTCGGCGTTCTTCCCGTTGTCCTTGACCGCCTGCAGGGCACCTACGTAGTCGCTATCGCCGGCGACAAGGATAGCCACATCGTAATTGTTCTTAAAACTATGAGTTAGCAGGTCGGTGGTTAGTTGTATGTCAACCCCCTTCTCATAGGGTGGGGTATTAGGCCAATTGATGTAAACCAGGCGTCCCAGACGCAGTTCGCAATAGGGTATGGCATTGACGCTGTCAAAGAAGGCTTGCTGATGCTGGTAGCGCTCTGGCTCCTCTTGCTGTCCCACTCTGGCATTATAGTAATAGATTCTTATCAGCCGGCGCCTTTCTAATAGTTTCTGGCAAAACTTGCCGATGTCTATATCAGTTCTCTTAAAAAAGCCCTTAAGAGAATGATAGAGGTTACTGCCATCAATAAATATCATTACCCGCTCTGTTTTATCCGTCATATATCACCTCCTTCCGTGTATTTTGTCAATACCTTTTTTAGCACTTGGTATAGCCGCAGGCGTGGCAGACGAAGCAGCCTTCCTGATAGGCGAGCAGGTTGCCGCATTCCGGGCACTGCCCGGCGATATTTTGGGCTGAGCCGTAGTTTTCCGGCTCATTCAGCTTATCACGGCCGTGATTACCGTTACCGCCGGTATCACCCTTGATATGCTTTTCCAGCACGCTGGCAATGGCATCGGCGCAGGAGAGGATAGATTTACCCCCTTCCCAGGCAATGGACGGGCAGCGAATACCACGCAACTGTTTCACCACCGAGGCAACATCCACCCCGGACCTAAATGCCAGGGAGATAAGGCGGCAGGTAGCTTCAAGCTGGGCTGAGGCACAGCCGCCCGCCTTGCCCAGTGCTGAGAAGACCTCGCATATTCCCTGCTCATCAGAGTTCACCGTTATGTAGAGATGGCCACAGCCGGTGGTTACCATTTCCGTTACCCCTTTAGTTACCTTTGACCTTTTTCTGGGAGTAATGCCGGTTTCTTCCGCTTTTTTCTCTACCGGGCTGGTGCTTAAAGGTTGCATCTCACGGCTTCTATCCCGGTAAATGGTTATCCCCTTTAGCCCCAGTTCATGAGCCAGCATATATACCCTGGCGATGTCTTCCCGGGTGGCTTCCTGGGGGAAGTTGACCGTCTTCGATACCGCGTTATGCGTCGATTTCTGAAAAGCGGCCTGCATCTTCACATGCCATTCCGGGCTTATCTCGTGGGCGGTAACAAATAACCGCTTGATTTTGTCCGGTACTCCCGCCACATCGTGGAGTTTGGCGCCGGTGGCCAGTCGCTGCATCAGCTCCTCGGAGTAGAAGCCTTCTCTCCGGGCGACTTCCTCAAAATAGGGGTTTATCTCAACCATCTGGGCTCCGTCAAGGATATTGTGAATATAGCTCAGGGCAAAGAGTGGTTCAATGCCACTGGAGCAAGCGGCGATTATGCTCAGGGTGCCGGTGGGAGCGATGGTGGTGCTGGTGGCATTCCGTACCCTGATATTCTCATCTGAGTAGGTGCTGCCCTCAAAAGCGGGGAAGACACCCCTTGCCTCTGCCAGTTCCCGGGAAGCTTCGGTCGCCTCACGAGATATATCAGCCATCACCTTCTCGGCCAGTTTCAGCGCTTTGTCTGAGTTATAAGGGATGCCCAGCTGAATCAGCATATCGGCAAAGCCCATCACCCCCAGCCCGATTTTTCTCGTTTTTTTGGTCATCTCCTCGATTTGCGGCAGGGGGAACTTATTGACATCGATGACATTATCCAGAAATCTGACGGCGGTCCTGACTGTCCTGGCTAGCTTGACATGATCAATCTCAGTAGTTCCGTTGGTGCTGCGTAACATCTTGACCAGATTGATGGAACCGAGGTTACATGACTCATAGGGGAGCAGGGGCTGCTCGCCGCAGGGGTTGGTGCTTTCAATATCGCCCAGGTGGGGGGTAGGGTTATGCTGATTTATGCGGTCAATGAAGACAATACCGGGGTCGCCTGTTTTCCAGGCCATCGCTACTATCCGGTCAAAGACCTCTTTAGCATTCTTGGTCTTAGTTTCTTTGGTATGTGGATTTACCAGATTGTAGTCAGCCCCGGCCTTGACGGCTTCCATAAACTCGTTGGTCACGGCTACCGAGAAGTTGAAGTTGGTAAAGGCAGTGAGGTCTTCTTTGGCTTCGATGAACTTTATAATATCGGGGTGGTCGACATTAAGGATAGCCATATTGGCGCCACGGCGCATTCCCCCCTGCTTAATGACATCGGTGGCCGTATCAAAGGCGCGCATGAAGGAAACCGGGCCACTGGCGACGCCCCCGGTAGAGCCGACCCTGTCTGTTTCCGGTCTTAGTCGGGAGAAGGAAAAACCGGTGCCGCCGCCACTCTTGTGGATAAGAGCCGTATTTTTGACAGCATCAAAGATGGACTCCATCGAATCCTCGACCGGCAGGACGAAGCAGGCTGATAGTTGCCCTAGCTCCCGGCCGGCGTTCATCAGGGTGGGGGAGTTGGGCAGAAATTCAAGATTTGCCATCAACTGGTAAAATTCCTCTTCCCTGGCTGGGACGTCGGCTTCAGGGTCGTAGATGGACTCGGCGGCGGCAATCGCCCGTGCCACACGGCGGAACATTTCCGCCACTGTCTCAATAACCTGTCCCTGCTTATCTTTCTTGAGATACCTTTTTTCCAGAACGCGCAGGGCATTTTCGCTAAGAGCGATGCCAGGGACAGGCTGTCCTTCACTGGTCGGAAGGATTGGCTTGACCTGAGTAGTTGCTTCTGTCATCGGGTTAATCTCCTTTTTCTGCCCTGGTTCTTCAGCGGCTAGTATTTCTTTCACTATGGCTTGAATTTCAGATTTAGAGGGTGGCCGTTTTGGCTGACTGTGGCGCCTGGCTACCAGGTGCTCCATCCCGGGTAGGGTTTGCGGCCTTTCTAGGCGTTCAATCACCTGGGTGGTCAGCCACTCTATCTTGTCTCTATCCCGTAAACCCATTGACTCAGCATCGGCAACCACCGCTTTGAGAATCTCAGTGCGGTTGAGCTGGGTTAATCGTTTGTTTTCTGACTGCTTACCCGTATTCATCTCCGGCTCCTCTGCCGTCTCTTGGCCACCACCTCTAATGCCTCAGCCGGGAGCAACGGTAGCTGAGCGGTCGGGGAGGGTATCCCGACCTCAGCGGTCACCAGGGTATCTATCTCTCGTTTCAGGGCGGTAATATCGGTGAATTCCCGGTAGACGCTGGCAAAGCGGATATAGGCAATATAGTCCAGATTTTTTAACCTTGCCATTACCATATCGCCGATGAGGGTACTGGGTATCTCCGCCTTACCCCGCTGGTAAAGCTCCGCTTCTATATCATCGGCTAGCTTGTCAACACTGCCGGTAGGGAGTGGTCGTTTTTCACAAGCCTTACGAATACCGCTGAGCAGTTTATCCTTGGTGAACGCTTCACGCCGCTGGTCTTTCTTAATGACAAAAAGACTGCTTGGCTGCAATCGCTCGTAGGTGGTGAAACGGGAGCCACAACTCAGACACTGACGGCGACGGCGTATGCCGTCGTTGACGTCACGGGAATCGATGACCTTAGAATCACGGTGACCACAGAAAGGACAGTCCATAGCCAAGCCCTACTTCATATTGGATAGCATAGTGAATATACCACAATATGTAGTGCCTGTCAAGCTTTATTGGGGATTGTTATTACTTATGGTTGGTGAGATTTGTCCACCTCACCTTCTGCCTACTCTTAGACAAAGGAGAGTGGTCCCAATTTACCCCAAGACAGCCCGGACAAAAAAAGAAGGCCGTAGGGCTTTAGCACCCAGAAAGCGACAGATTTTTCCAGGGGCTTTGAGCACCTACAGCCTTCATCCGGGAAACGGAACTTTAAAGAAAATGGGGCTGTAATGGCGTTTTAGCAGCTTTAGTTGCTTGAGTTCCCACCTGACGCCGATGGCTGAACTGTGGTTGACGCAGGAAAGAGGGCACATCCAGCTCATCTTCACTCTTCTTCAAGCCGTTGAGGAGTTTGCTAAGGTCCTCATTATCACGGTCGGCTCCGGACGGGCCTTTCCTGGCATTAAAGCCGGTAGCGATTAGAGTAATCCTGACATCTTTATCCATATTAGGGTCGTGAGCCACGCCAAAAATGATGTTGGCTTCGGGGTCGACTGCTTCCTGGATTAGCTTAGCCGCCCCACTAACTTCAAACAGGGTGAGGCTAGTACTGCCAACAACATTGAATAGCACCCCTTTTGCCCCTCTGGGGGAAACGTCCAGTAAGGGACTGGCTAAGGCTTCCTTAGCGGCATCTGCAGTACGATTTTGACCTGACCCTCTCCCAATGGACATCCAGGCCGGACCGGCATCCTTCATCACTGCCCTGACATCAGCAAAATCAAGGTTAATCAGTCCGGGGACAGTGATAACTTCGGAGATAGCCTGAACACCGTGTCTCAGTACATCATCGGCAAACTTAAAAGCACTGTTGACACCTGTTTTCTGGTCGCAGAGTTCGAGCAAGCGGTCATTAGGGATAATAATGAGCGTGTCAACCTTGCCGAGCAAGTTGGCAATACCCTCCTCGGCTACCTGGCAGCGGTGTGTTCCCTCAAAGCCGAATGGCTTGGTGACGACGGCAATAGTGAGGGCGCCGCTTTGCTTGGCTAGTTCAGCAACAACCGGAGCCGACCCGGTGCCGGTGCCACCGCCCATACCACAAGCGATGAATACCATGTCAGCCCCGGAGACAACCTGCTTAAGTTCATCGCGACTTTCTTCGGCCGCTCTTTGACCAAGGGTACGGTCGCCACCGGCACCTAATCCCCTGGTGAGCTTCTCTCCAAGATGGATGCGGATCGGGGCTTCGGTAATAGCCATGGCTTGAGCATCGGTATTCATGGCAATAAACTCTACCCCCTGAATTCCCTCCTGGACCATACGGGTTATCGCATTACAACCACCACCACCCAGGCCAATGACCTTAATTTTAGCTGGGTTAGCGACAAAACTTGACCTTGCCATTTTCTCCTCCTTTCTTCTTATTTGTCTTCCTATTATGTGTGGTTCTTTGCTGGTAGTAGTTCAATGAAATAGCTCCTTCATGCGGAACATTAAGCGCCGCAAGTTGGCGTTAAATCCATGGAATTTCCAGTTCTGCTGGCCTTGGTGTTTTGCTCCCCAGAGTAAGAGGCCAACACTGGTGGCATACGCCGGGTCGCGCAGGGCATCGGTGATACCGTAGATATTGGTCGGAGTGCCCACCCTTACCGGAAGTTGTAGTATCTCGCGCCCCAGTGTGTCTATGCCAGACAGGTTAGAGCTGCCGCCAGTGAATACCAGTCCGGCGGGGATCAGTGTCTCATATTCAGAGCGGGGCAGCTCAAGCAGAATGAGCCTGATAATTTCCTCAACTCTAGCCCTGAGAATATCGCACAGGTCCTGATAAGAGGCGCCGTGCCCATCTTCGGGTAGCGGACTGGAAGGTTCCGTTTTACCCTCATAAATCGGCATAGCACTACCATACCTTTTCTTCATTTCCTCAGCGACATCAAATGGCAGCCCCAGGCCAATGGCAACGTCTCTGGTCAGTTGATAACCGGCTACAGGGAGGATGGCAGTATGCCAGATACTACCATCTTTAAAGATGGCAATATCCGTGGTACCACCACCGATATCGGCCAGCATAACACCCACCTGCTTCTCGTCTTCGGTCAGTACTGCCTCACTGCTGGCTAGCGGCTCAAGGACAAGGTCCTCGACATCGACACCAATACCCCGAATACACTTGACTAGATTCTGGACGGAAGCCACCGCGGCCGTAATAACGTGCGTTTCCACATCCAGCCTGAAACCATGCATTCCTACCGGATTCTTGACGCCGACTTGCCCATCAACGGCATAGCTCCGGGGAATAGCATGGAGCAGTTTTCGGTCGTTGGGCACCTTGACACTCTGGGCAGATTGAAGCACCCGCTTCAGGTCATCCGGGCGTACCAGCCGGTCATTGCGCGTAATCGCTACTACCCCACGGTTGTTCAGTGAGCTAACATGCCGGCCGGTGACGCCAACATAAGCTGATTCGACCTTGTAGCCACTGGCCTGCTCCGCCTTGCTTACTGACTGGCGGATTGACTCTCTGGCGTCATTAATGTTAACCACCAGACCCTTATGTAAGCCGTTTGATGGGGTGATGCCGACACCGGCGACTCGAAGAACGTCGCCACTATCCACCTCAGCGATCGTGGTACATATCTTAGTGGTACCAACATCAATCGAAGCTAAAGTAGTCCGTTTTTTCATTTGCTCCCTCCTTATTAGTTATCTTTCTATTCTCGGCTTGGTTATATTAGCTTTCACATTGTAAATGCCTCCTCTGCTGGCAGTCCCCAAAAGATAGTCAGGCTG
The DNA here is from genome assembly GCA_016199495.1 of Chloroflexota bacterium. GTDB lineage: Bacteria > Chloroflexota > Dehalococcoidia > Dehalococcoidales > UBA2162 > JACQGQ01. The sequence goes on along the minus strand of JACQGQ010000059.1, from coordinate 3,578 downwards.
TTAGAAAAACATGCCGGAGCTTTTTCAGTAAGGTTGGTCTTTTCCAACCATTGGCTTTAACCGCGGCTGAGGAACACAGCCTTTCCACAATTTTATAGTGCTCGTCCTCCTGAGTGCTGAGGCGCTCAGCTGCCCTTAACCTGGCACTGCGACTACGCGGATTGACTTGAACCTCAGCCGCAGCAGGAGTAATGACCCTTTTGTTAATCAATCTCAGCCGGGCAGTATGTCCGCAAACACAGCTTGGTGTGCCGGGAGGACAAATACAATCCCTTGTTTCTCGCTGCATAAATTGTTTTACGATGCGGTCTTCAAGAGAGTGATAGCTGATAACAACCAGTCTGCCTTCAAAGCCAAGGAGGTCAACTGCCTGTTTCAGGGCTGCTTCCAGGTTTTCCAGCTCCCGGTTGACTGATATCCGTAGCGCCTGAAAGGTTTTGGTGGCTGGATGGATTCTACCGCGCTTGCCTCCGCTAACCTGCTCTATTATCCGGGCTAGCTGAAGGGTAGTTTTTATCGGGCGGACCTGCACAATGCGGCCGGCGATGCGGCGGCTGTGACTTTCCTCACCGTATGTTTTTATCAGGCGGGCTAGTTCGGTCTCGGAGTAGGTGTTGACGATATCAGCCGCGGTCAGCTCCTGGTCGGGATTCAAGCGCATATCTAACGGTGCGTCGTGCTGAAAGCTGAAACCACGGCTTTTGCCGTTGAGCTGAAGAGAGGAAAGCCCCAGGTCAAACAAGATGCCATGCACGGGGAGAAAGTCGTACTTATAACAAATAGCCTGTAAATTAACGAAGTTTTCATTAATGAGAAGGGTTGAATCACTATAGGCTTCAAGCCTGGTCCTGGCTGTTTTTATCGCTTCCGGGTCAGCATCGATGCCCAGCAACTGTCCGCCAGGCGAGCTACGCTCTAAAATGGTAGTCGCATGCCCGCCACCACCGAGGGTGCAATCAATATAGCGTCCCCCGGGTTGCACAGCCAGTGCCCTGATGGTCTCCTCAACTAGAACCGGAGTATGAGCAGATTTTAGCATTGTCGGACTCATCCATTGTGCTCTAGACTTTCTATAATTTGCCAGGCTTGTTCCTGGCTAATGGTCTTCTCTGATTCCCACTGCTCTTTGTTCCACAGTTCAAGATAGGTATTGGCTCCAGCTATAATTACTTCATCCTCAATCTCAGCATACTGCCGTAACGGAACCGGCAGGGCTATTCTCCCCTGCCCATCGATATTGAGCCTGAAGGCAGTAGCAAAAATCGCCCGATTCAGCCTTCTCAGCTTGCTGCGTGTCACTGAAGTGGTAGTGAGTGAGGCGGCTAGTTTTTTCCATTCCGCCCAGGTATAGAGGAGAATGCACTTCTCCGCCCCGGGCATCAGTACCACTCCGTCCTTTAGTTCTGCCTTGAATTTAGGCGGGATGGGCACCCTGCCCTTGTCGTCAATCCTGTACTCGAATTCACCGAGAAACACCCTTAATTCTCCCGGTCCACCCTGATTTACCACTTCCTACCACGTTATACCATTTTGAACCACAAATTTTTATTTGTCAAGCCCTTTAATAAAATTCCTTTAGAAAGTTTAATTTGGCATGTAATTGTTTAAAACCTATCCCCCTGCCCCCCTTCCTTTTAAGGAGAGGGGGATTAAGGGGGTGAGGTGAGCTTTTCCCTTTGCTGCTATCTGTGTTAGAATAGGGATGGCAAAATGCAAATCGATATTTTGACCCTTTTCCCCCAGATGTTCCAGAGCCCGTTTGGCTCCGGTATTGTGAAACGCGCTATTGACCAGAAGCTGGTGGGGGTTAAAATTCACAATATTCGAGACTACACTCATGATAAACATCACACCGTTGATGATTATCCTTACGGGGGTGGCGCCGGTATGGTGCTTAAGCCCGAACCTATTTTTGAGGCGGTAGAGGCAATCAGAGCCGCCATGCCCCATCAACCAGCAGTTGATGGGCTGACAGTTATTCTGCTTACTCCGCAGGGTCGTCTTTTTTCTCAACAAATTGCCCTGGAGCTATCAAGATATAGTCATCTGATTCTTATTTGTGGTCACTACGAAGGGGTTGATGAACGGGTAAGCCAGTATCTGGTTACTGATGAGATTAGTATCGGCGATTATGTGCTTAGTGGTGGCGAGTTAGCCGCTATGGTAGTCGCTGACGCGGTGCTCAGGCTGGTGCCCGGTGTTCTGGGCTCAGCCGCTTCGCCAGTAGATGATTCTCATGCTACCGGGTTGCTGGAATACCCGCAATACACACGCCCCCCCTTGTATCGAGAATGGGCGGTACCTGAAGTTTTACTTTCCGGTAATCATGCTCAAATTGCTAAATGGCGCCATGAGCAGGCGATTGCCCGTACTCGGGAGCGCCGTCCGGAACTGTTAGAGAAAGCTAATCTAAATTTGAGGGAAAGGCAGCTATTAGATAAGGTCGAGCTAAATTCCGAAGGGCCAGATTCCGGGGGAAGATAGTTAAAAAAAACAGGTGGCAATAATTCTGGCAAATAAATAGATAGGGAGTATTATTGAATGAATATGGCATCATTATTTGAAACCAAACCAAATCCCAATATCCCGACTTTTGTCTCCGGTGACACCGTCAAGGTCAGAAGCAAGGTTGTGGAGGGAGATAAAGAGCGCATCCAGGTATTTCAAGGAGTGGTAATCAGGGTGCGAAATAGTGGCGTTAGCTCTAGCTTTACGGTGAGGCGTGTTACCTATGGTGTTGGTGTCGAACGCACCTTCCCTTTCTATTCACCACGTGTGGAAAGTGTGGAAATAGTACGGCATGGGAAAACACGCCGGGCTAAGCTTTATTACCTGCGCGGGCGCAGTGCTAAGGCGGCCCGTATCAAGGAAAGACGGCTAAGCCCGCAGGAGTTAGCCCGGGAGCAAGAGGAAGCAGAAAAACGAGGGCAGGAGCTAGAGTCAGCCCGGGAAGTAGAGGACGCGCCGACGCTGGAAGAGGAAATAGAGGAAGCGCCGACGCTGGAACGAGAGCCAGGGTCAAACTAGCACTGCTTGGCTGGAGTACGGGATGGGCTATGCTGAGGTTTGTGTTAATTCGCCAGTAGCACAGCGCCGGACATTCAGTTACGCGATACCCCCTGGTTTGAGCATTACTGTCGGGCAAGCGGTCTGGGTCCCCTTTGGTGATAAGCTCCTTCAGGGTATCGTTTTAGAGCTAAGCGATTTCCCGGCGGTGGCCGAAACCAGGGAAATAGCCAGCATTATTGAGCCGCACCCGTTATTATCCCCGGCCCAGGTAGCGCTGGCTTACTGGCTCAGCCAGCACTATCTATCGCCCCTCTTTGATGCCGTGGCTTTAATGCTGCCACCTGGATTTGAGCGCCAGGCGCTCACCTTTCTCTCTACTGTCTCAATCCCGGCTGACCTTGACTTATCTCTTCTTCCCATAGAACAGAAACATGCTCTTGAACTGGTCAAGAAAGAGGGCAAGACAAGTCTGAGGACGCTGGAGAAGGTTTTAGGTAAGAAAAAGGCTCAGACCATTGTTGCTCAACTGGTAAGGCGCGGACTGGTCACCAGGAGCTATGAGCTGGAGT
>JACQGQ010000057.1 GCA_016199495.1 Chloroflexota bacterium | reverse complement strand
TGGGGATATAGCTCAATAGGGAGAGCGCTGCGTTCGCATCGCAGAGGTCGGGGGTTCGAATCCCCCTATCTCCACCAAAGGGGACGATACCTAGAACTCTTCGGTCTCCGGAGAGAGTCTTTTCGTCAACTTTCACGTGGTCAGCCAACCACTTGCAAAAATATAACAGCCGATGATCCCGTTAGAAGCACTTTAATAATTGAATACGAAGCGAAAAGCCTTAACCTGAACGCTTACCCGAAGGGGGCAATACCCTATCCCAAAATCTTAGTAGACTTCAGCTACTTTAGTTTTTGCTCCACCAAATAGAAACCGTCGCGTTGCCACACAATGTAATGTATTCTGTCAGCAGAATCAAAGGCTAGTGAACTGTCAAGGATCCGGCTATACGGCTTTCCCTGCGTCCCATCGATAACAACGAACCAGTCTTGGACTGAGACTGCGCCCGCTTGCTTCGCCCGCCAGAGGCGGGCTGGCAATGACAAACATGGAGTTACTAAACGACCTCTAGTGTGTCTCGAACACTGCACAATCTTGTATTGACAATCACAGTAATAAGACTATAATTAAAGTCGCCTGATGTGAAATAGTCTGACAATAGCCATATTACTTTAGGCGGTTTTACAATGAAACGAGGCTGCCGGAAACGGCTAACTTAATGGTAGGGGCTGGTGCCCTTTTTGATTATTCCGAGCCAGAACGAGGAGGTGAAAATGAAGAGAAACATAATCGTGCTCGCAGTTAGCCTGCTGGTGCTTGCCCTCGTTATGTCTACTGGCTGTGCTAAGGCTGAGTTCGAACTCAGCTCCCTTGAGATTACTCCAAGCAGTGTCGGAACGGGGGACACGGCAACTATCAAGGTGGATGTTGCCAATGTCGGCAAAGCCGAGGGCACCTACACGGTTACCCTGACTATAGATGGTGTCCTGGTGGAGACAAAGAATGTGATGGTAGCCGCGGAAACTGCCCAAACGGTCACGTTTTCCGTGGTCAAAGAAGTTGTCGGCGATTATACAGTGGAGGTCGGGGGCTTAACCGGAACACTGCGTGTCGTCAAACCAGCGGAATTCGTGGTCACTAGTTTACGAGTAGTACCAGCTCCAGAGTTAGGGGAAGGTTACTACCATGTCACGGTGGCTATCGAAAATGTCGGCGCTTTGCCAGGCGTATATCAACTTAAGTGCCGGGTTAGCGATGAGGAGATGGCGCCGATTGAAGTGGAGCTAACTGCCGGTGAAAAGAAAACTGTTACCTTAACTGGGGCAGAAGCGACCATTCGTGAGTTGGCGGCCAATTATAAGAATGCAAAGACAGACCAGAGAGAACAGGTCGTATCTATAGCGGGTCTTTCGGAAACAGTTACTTTCCCGGCGCGTCCTGTGGTTCAACCAACCTATACACCTCCGACCAAACCAGCCGTTACACCACCTCCTCCTGCACCAGCCCCGGTGATTAAGCTGCAAGTGCTATACGTAGAGCCGCACATGGAAGAGGGGAGTTATGCTTATGTTGCGGGGGAGGTCAAGAACATCAGTGACGAAAGTCTTGCCAATGTCGAAGCCGTGGTCAACTTCTATACCAATGAAGGAAGACTTATGAACACTTTGAGGGCTGTGATTGAACAGACTCCGCTCTTAGCCGGTAAAAAATCACGATTCAAGGTAGCAGGCTATGTTGATGCCACTGTTGCCCGGTACAGCTTACGCTTCCAATTCTTAGCTGGTGACGTAATTCTACATAAAGTCGAACGAGAGTGAAGCTAGGTTTGTAGAGGGGGAAGTTTTTATGAAGAGGAGGGCGAAGCTCCCCTTAGACGCCCGTCAGGACTGGTTTAGCTCGTCCCAGAGGATATCATCCAGGTCAAAGACCGGTCCATCCTGGCAGACCTTCTTCATACCCTGCCTGGTCTTGATGGTGCACCCGTAGCAGACTCCCCGCCCACAAGCCATCACTATCTCCAGGGAAACCTGGACTGACTTTCCCTGAAGTTTAAGCTCCCGCTTTTTCTGAGCCATATCCCGATACATTGCCATCGGCCCACAGGCAAAGATTTGGTCGGCCCAATCAATATAATCAGGCAGAAGGTCGGTTATCATCCCGTGGTAGCCGACTGACCCATCTTCGGTGGCAATAATTAGTTTTATCCCGGAAGTTAAAAGACTTTCAACATACCAATTCCTAACTGCTGTTCCATAGAGCAGTGTTACGGAGCATCCTTTCTTCAAGGTTTCTTCAGCTAAAAAATATAATGGCGCGATACCCATACCACCAGCCACTAATAACAGCTTCTGTGAATTCTGGCGGATAGAAAACCCATTTCCGAGAGGGCCAAATAGCGCAACTGCATCACCAACTTGACGCTGAGACAGCCAATCTGTGCCTTTGCCATCTTCTAATACAGCAAAGTATAATGACACATCACCTTGGTCATTTACTCGGTGGATGCTAAAAGGGCGTGGCAAGACGCATTCGTCGTCGCAGCATACCATGACAAATTGCCCCGGCTGAGCTTCTCTGGCTATTTCTGGACACTTGAGCCTGATAGTTTGACTGAATCTTATGCTTCGCCCATGAGGTCGCACAAGTCCCGTTATGGGTTCACCCTTAGCAATAACGGAAGCTACAACCTGTTTCAAACCGCCCTCTTTCTACGGTAGTCAGGTAAGGGTTGAGCATTATAGCTCTGGCTGCCGTTGAGCAGTGCTTCGACCGCGGCCCGAGCGGTATCAAGTGAGGTAAAACAGGGAACGCGCCTCTCAACCGCCGCCCGGCGGATTTGAAAGCCGTCTTGAAGCGAAGCGCGCCCTCCGGTGATGGTATTGACAACACCATTGACCGTCCCCTGGTTGATAACATCAACGGCATTGGGGTGCCCCTCGCTCAATTTTTTGGTTATTGTCTTCACCGGCAGCCCGGCGGCCTCAATCATGGCGGCCGTGCCCTCGGTAGCATAGAGCCGGTAGCCGATCGATGCCAACTTTCTGATTATCGGCAGGGCTTCCGGCTTATCCCTATCGGCAATGCTGAGCAGTATGGCTCCCTGAGGCAACAGCATCAGTCCCGCGGCCAGCAGTGCCTTGGCTAAGGCAGCCTCGAAGGTATAGTCAATCCCCATCACCTCACCGGTCGACTTCATTTCGGGACCAAGGTAGGTATCAACGCCAACCAGTTTCGACATAGAAAACACCGGGGCTTTAATACCGACCAGCTTTTGCCTCTTCCATAGCCCGCTGTTATAACCCTGCTTTTCAAGGCTCTTGCCCAGCATAACCTTGGTGGCGACATTTACCATGGGCACACCGGTAACCTTGGAAATAAAGGGGATAGTGCGACTCGCCCGTGGGTTTACCTCCAGGACGTAAACTGATGACTCTTGAGGGGCAGTGCCCGGCATAATGACGAACTGGATGTTCATCAGACCTTGAACTTTAAGGCCCAAGCCGATGCGGACGGTATAGTCAACCAGGGTGTCTACCTCTTGTTCTGTCAGGTTTACGCCGGGATAGACAGCCATCGAATCGCCACTATGCACCCCGGCCCGCTCGATATGCTCCATGATGCCGGGAATGAAAACACGCTCTCCATCACCGATGGCATCGACCTCCACCTCTTTCCCCTCCAGATATTTATCAATCAGGACGGGGTGCTTGGTATCCAGCTCCATCGCCAGGCTCATGTAACGGATAAGCTCGCTGGCGTCATGCACTATTTCCATAGCTCGACCGCCGAGGACATAGCTGGGACGAATCAGCACCGGGTAACCGATGAGCTTGGCGATACTGAGTGCCTCATCGATAGAGGTTACCCCCGCCCCCGGTGGCTGAGGAATACCCAACTGGCTAGCAAAGTTCTCAAATCTCCCCCGGTCACTGGCCAGGTCAATGGCATCAGCGCTGGAGCCGAGGAGGGGCATACCGACATAGGCTAGGGGTTGCGACAGATTGATGGCTGTTTGCCCACCGAATTGAACGATGGAGGGTGGGAGCGTATTTGGCCCGCTCTCATTCTCCAGAATGTCACGCAGGCTTTCCTCGTCCAGGGCTTCAAAATAGAGGCGGCTACTGGTGTCAAAATCGGTGGATACTGTTTCCGGGTTGGAGTTGACCATGATACTCTTGAAGCCGGATTCCTGTAATGCCCAGGCCGAGTGCACACTACAGTAGTCAAACTCGATGCCCTGGGCAATGCGGATGGGTCCGCTGCCGATGACCACCGCCTTGTTTCCCCTGATTGGCTCAGCCTCGTTCTCCTGCTCATAGGTGCTGTAGAAGTAGGGGGTAACCGCCTCAAACTCAGCGGCACAGGTATCTACCATCTTATAAACCGGACGGATATGCCACTGATGGCGTAGCTGCCTGACCTGCTCCGGCAGTCTATCGGCCAGGGTGCCAATCTGCTCATCGGAGAAGCCGAGCCGCTTGGCTTGCCACAAAAGCTCCGGCGTCAGTGCCTGAGATAAAAGTTGTTTTTCCATAGCCACAATATTCTGGAGCTTGGTGATGAACCAGGGGTCGATTCTAGTGCGCTCAGCTATTGCTTCCGTGGTTATCCCTCTCCTCAGGGCAGCCATTATTGCCCATAATCTCAGGTCATTGGGTTCCAGGGGATAAGAGTCGATATTTGTTCCCAGTTCCCATTGCCGGTCTTCCCAGAGTAAAGACCGGTTACTAAACTCTAGGGAACGAATCGCCTTTTGCAAGGCAGCCTCAAAGCCGCGGTCAATCGCCATGACCTCGCCGGTAGCTTTCATCTGGGTGCCGATAACGCGGTCACCCGAGGCGAACTTATCAAACGGCCAGCGGGGAATCTTGACGACCAGGTAGTCCAGCGCCGGCTCGAATGAAGCCATTGTCTTGCCGGTAACGGCGTTAGGGATTTCATCAAGCCGCTTGCCGATAGCTATCTTGGCGGCGACACGGGCAATCGGGTAGCCGGTGGCTTTGCTGGCCAGGGCGGAACTGCGGCTGACACGGGGGTTAACCTCGATGACATAGTATTGCTCACTATCGGGGTCAAGGGCGAACTGTACATTACAACCGCCCTCGATACCGAGGGCGCGGATAATCTTGAGACTGGCTGTCCGCAGCATCTGGTACTCTTTATTGGTCAGGGTCTGGCTGGGAGCGACGACGATGCTGTCACCGGTATGCACCCCCATCGGGTCGATATTCTCCATATTACAAACAGTGATACAGTTATCGGCACCATCGCGCATGACCTCATACTCAATCTCTTTCCAGCCGGCGACTGATTCCTCCACCAGCACCTGATGGGTGGGACTGACGGCCAGCCCGTTGCTGACTACGGCATCCAATTCTTGCCGGGTATGCGCCATGCCACCCCCCGTCCCACCAAGAGTGAAAGAGGGGCGGATGATGAGCGGTAGACCGAGCTCTTTAGCCACCTTTCGGGCGGCTCTCAAGCTAGTTACGGTGGCGCTAGGCGGCACCGGCTCACCAATGCTAATCAGCATCTGCTTGAAGAGCTGGCGGTCTTCCGCCATGCGTATCGTCTCTATGGGAGTGCCCAGCGACCTGACATTGTATTTATCGAGGACGCCGGCATCGGACAGCTCCACCGCCAGGTTAAGCCCGGTCTGGCCGCCGAGGGTGGGCAGCAAGCCATCGGGGCGCTCCCGCTCGATGATGCGAGCCAGCATCTCTACAGTCAGCGGCTCGATATAGACAACATCGGCGATGCCCTCATCGGTCATGATGGTCGCCGGGTTGGAGTTGACCAGCACCGAGGTTACCCCCTCCTCCCGCATCGCCTTACACGCCTGAGTGCCGGCGTAGTCAAACTCAGCCGCCTGCCCGATGATGATGGGGCCAGAGCCTATTATGAGGACTTTAGATGGCTTCAACCTTTACTCCTTAGTCGTCAATTCTTTCCTGTCGGCCGTTCTTACGTTCTGAGAGGAATTTATGGAACTCATCTAGATTCCGAACCCCAGCATCAAGTACTGCTTCATATATCAGAGTACTGATGCCATCTCGCAGTTTGCCCTGATCGTGGTATACATGCTTAATTTCCATAATCACTTCCCGTAGCTCTGGGCGCAACTCACGGCGCAAACGGTCAAGAAGGGCAAAGCCTGTTTCTTCAATTCGATTGGTAATCCATATGTCAATACTCCAGTCACCCGATGCTCCTGGATAAACGTCTATGCCTATCTTCATAGCTCCTTGTTTGCGATAATCAGTTATCCTTACCTCTTTTACACTGCGCAACTCCAGAAGCTCGTGATAAACCATATCCACGACATCAAGAATATTCGAGTCCTCAACTAAAAGATGAATATCTATGTCAAGCTTTACGATCAGGTCTGATGCAACACTTCCGACTACTTCAGCCCTACCATAATGCTTTAGAAGTTTGATGAGAGTCAGCTCATTAAGAATATTTTCAGCCTCCAGTCTTAATAGGCTGGATATTTTTTTATTCTCCTTGTTTTTACTGCCTGCTTTCATCTTTTCTACCTCACCCCCTTAATCTCCCTCTCCTTCACCTGCCCGCCGTCCCTTCTGGACTTTGGCAGGCGGGAAGGAGAGGGGGAGGGTGTTTTTACTTGAGAGGGCGTTCGCCCTCTCAAACTCTCCTTCTATTTTATGTGCTTATGTGTCATTGCGAGCCGAAGGCGAAGCAATCTCATCTTTCTCCTTTAGTTTGCTTCGTCGTCCTTCAGCAGAAGGACTCCTCGCAATGACATTAAAAATATTCGTCTCCCCCTTTGGGGCGTTTAAGAGGGGCGAAGCCCCTCTTTCTATTATTCCCCTTCCCCTTAACCAAGGGGAAGGGGATAAAGGGGATAGGGTTACCATAATCAAGGGGTGTAGCCCCCAGAAAAATCATCATTTATTCCCCCTCACCATCCCCAGAAACTGCTCAAAGAGGTAGGTATTGTCCAGGGGGCCGGGGGAGGCTTCGGAGTGGTACTGGATGCAGAAGATGGGTAGCTCTTTGTGGCGCAGCCCCTCCACCGTGCCATCGTTCAGGTTTATGTGGGTAACTTCAAGCTCATTCCCCAGCGTATCCGGGTCAACGGCATAGCCGTGGTTCTGGGCGGTGATATGGACGTGCCCATTACTCAGGTCACGGACAGGGTGGTTGCCACCGCGGTGCCCGAACTTCAGCTTGAAAGTTTTACCACCAAAGGCACGGGCGATTAGCTGATTACCCAGGCAGATGCCCATCATCGGCTTCTTGTCAATCAGTTGCTTAATAGTCGCCACGATGTAGTCCAGCAGTTCCGGGTCGCCGGGACCGGGCGAGAGCAGAATGCCGTCCGGCTTGAGAGCCAGGATTTCCCGGGCGGGCATGGTGCAGGGGACAGCCGTTACGCTACAGCCCCGGCGGCTCAGCAGGCGCAGGATGTTATACTTCAAGCCGCAGTCAAGGACAACTATATTGTACAGGGAAGCGGCATCAGCCCGGTCTGGCGGCCACTGATAGGGAACATCAGTCGTAACCTGACGGGCAAAATCGATGGAGCCGTAATCGGGCAGATTCTTTAATCGGTCTAAGGCTTGCTCAGGTGTCTTATCACCGCTGATAATGCCCCTCATCACCCCGGCGGAGCGCAGTTTGCGGGTGATAGCCCGGGTATCGACGCCATAGATTCCGGGAATGCCACTTTCAGCTAGATATTGGTGGAGGGTCTTGGTGTTAAGATAGTGATTGGGCCCAAGGCATTCCTCCCTGACGACAAAGCCTCTTACCTGAATTTTGTTTGATTCAAAGTCCTGCTCGTTGGTGCCATAGTTGCCAATCAAGGGATAGGTGGGCACGACAATTTGCCCGGCATAGGACGGGTCGGTGAGCATTTCCTGGTAGCCGGTCATACTGGTATTGAAGACGACCTCACCATCAGTATCATACTCAGCACCAAAGGAATAGCCCTGGTAAACTGAGCCATCCTCTAAAACCAGGATTGCCTTCTTAGTCATAATTTTGGTAACCCTATCTCCTTTAAAAGTTGTCCGAGAACACTGTCCCAAGGTCTTTCTGTCATTCCCGCGAAAGCGGGAATCCAGCGTTACCGCGCCGTCTGGATTCCGTGTCAAGCACGGAATGACAATTTTTGAACAACCTTATTATGGTTTTGACAGAGGGGCTTCGCCCCTCTTCAACTCCCTCTTTTAGTATTCTCTTTCTCAAGAGTAATGCCTTGTCCCTTTTAACTCCTCTTTGATGTTTCCTTCTTCCTTCCAACCTTGATTGAATCATCTTGATAGACCAGCTTCCCACCTGAGATGGTAGCCATTACCTTGCCCTTGAGTTTGGAACCAGCCAGAGGAGTATTCTTGCCCCTGGAAGCAAAGGCATTAGTATCAACCAGCCAATCTTTAGTGGGGTCAAACAGGGTAATGTCAGCCGGTGCCGCAACAGCCAGTGTCCCTATTTTTCCGTATCTGCCACCGATAATCCTGGCTGGTTCACGGGTAAGCTTGGAAATGAGGGTAGGCAGGGAAAGCTTGCCTGCGTGCATCAGGCTCATCAAGCTGCCCAGGGTAGTTTCCAGGCCACTGATACCCGAAGGAGCCAAGGCAAAGTCGCCTCGCTTCTCCGCTGCCGTGTGGGGGGCGTGGTCAGTAGCAATAATATCAATGACATTGTCCTGAAGTCCCTGAATCAGGGCTTGAACATCCTTTTCCGTTCTCAATGGCGGATTCACCTTGGCATTAGTATCATAATCAAGTACCTCTTCCTCGGTCAGGGTCAGGTGGTGCGGCGTAACCTCAGCCGTAACCCGGATGCCGACCTCCTTACTATGCCGAATAAAGTCAACTGAGCCCTCAGTGCTGACATGGGCGATGTGCAGCCAGCCTCCGGTCAGTCGTGCCAGTGCCAGGTCACGCATCACCATGAGCCATTCTGCCGCGGCCGGTATGCCACGCCGCCCGAGTCTGGCTGATACTATACCATTGTTCATAAGTCCATCAGCAACCAGGGTAGTATCCTCACAGTGGTCAATGATAGGTAAGCCCAGAGTACGACTAAAGTCCAGTGCCTGACGCATCAGCCGTGAATTTAGCACCGGGTCGCCATCATCACTGTAGCCAACCACTCCCGCTAGAGCCAGCTCACGCATCGGGGCTAGTTTCTTACCTTTTCTACCCTTAGAGATACAGCCTATGGGCAGAACACGGACTACCCCTGCTTTAGTCGCCTCCGCAATTACATACTCTACGGTCGCCTGATTATCCAGGGGTGGGTTAGTATTGGGCATACAGCAGATAGTGGTAAAGCCACCTCGGGCGGCGGCTTGACTGCCGCTAGCGATGGTTTCCTTTTCCTCAAAGCCAGGCTGCCTGAGGTGGCAGTGGAGGTCAATAAATCCCGGGCAAACGATTAAGCCCTGAGCCGGCAGAACATCATAATCAGGCTGGGGTGGAGTTATTTTCCCCCTGCCCAGCCACGAGATTTTGCCGTCGGTGATAAGCAGGCTACCAACCTCATCTATCCCCTGGCTGGGGTCGATGATATGACCACCCCGGATAAGCAAGGGTTTCATATTATTTCTAGAGCTCTCCTCGGTCATCATTTCTCTAATGGACTGCCCTGGCAGAGCGGCTGGGTTTGAAACCGCTATTCCTGGCTGTAGCCTCTGTGTCAAAAATAATTAGATTCTCTGGTTTAATCTTTCTCGCCCAACGGCTGTCGGCATTATGGTATTTTTTATTCTCCAATCTGCCTTCGTGCCAGTCGGTACTGGCGACATATTTCGGCTCGAAGCCGTGTTCACAATAGACACATCTCAGTGTCACCGGCTCACGGTCAACTATCTTGAATTCAGGCTTAAGATACTTTGTTTCCGTCTCCTGTATTGAGACACACCTGGGGTTAGGGCACCTGATTCCAGAATCCCGCCGATACGCGGGATAGTCTTTGGTATGAATAAAGGAGTCGTCTGCTCCGGGGGCAGAAATTTCCTTGGCTCCCAGTAAGAGAGCGATTAGCGCCATTCTGACCGGTACGCCTCGTGCCGCCTGTTTAAAATACATACTCCTCGGGTCAGCATCCACTTCTCGAGCCAGCTCATCAACACGGGGCAGTGGGTGCATAACCAGCGCTTCCCGGAACACTTTGCCTTTGAGCAGTTTCTTATCTACCACCGGGTATTCTGGCTGTGCTTCCCGTCCTTTTTCAGCGGGGGCAAACCTTTCCTGCTGAGGTCGAGTAACATAGAGGGCGTCAACCCCGGTCTTCAGCTCGACCTCAATACTGATGCCGGATATCATTGCCAGTTGGTGCGGGCTACTTGGTGTCGTATATATCGCATCCAGAGGGAAAAGATTATCCTTAGCTGTCTGCTCCGGAGCCTGATACCTTTGTAGCTCACCCCCGTATTCCGTGGTTAGTTTTCTTAAAACATGCTCGGGGACTTCCAGCCCCGGGCTCGGACAAAAAAGAATATCGGCGCCGAACTTTGCCAGAGCGAAGATTAGGGAATGTATCGTTCGTCCATATTTCAGGTCACCCCAGAGAGCAATCTTTAGCCCTTTGATGGTTTGCCTTTCCTTCTTGATAGTATAAAGGTCGCACAGGGTCTGTGTCGGATGTTGATGTCCCCCGTCACCGGCATTTATTACCGGGACGCCGGCGTAGTCAGCCATTACTTTAGCCGCACCCTCCCAGGGGTGCCTGATGACAATGATATCGGCATAGCTACCGACTACCTTAGCCATATCAGCCAGGCTTTCACCCTTAGCCAGCGAAGTTGCCCCGATATCAACGGCGCTGATGACGCTACCGCCCAGTCGGTGCATGGCCGCCTCAAATGAGAGCCGTGTCCTGGTGCTGGGTTCAAAAAACAGGCTGGCCATGATTTTACCACGGCAGACATCGAATTGCTTATCTCTTGCCGCTGACATCTCGTCAGCCAGGGAAAACACTACCTCGATTTCGGCGACGGACAGGTCGTCTATGGTTACCAGACTTCTATTTGCCAGGGTCATAACATCTCCTTAGCAACTAATCTACTCTCAATTCACCCTTAATAGGCTGCTCCTGGCTGCTCTTAACGATGACGACCTCATCCAGACCGTCGGTCTCTACCAGTTGAACCTGTATTTTCTCTTGCCGGGCACTTGGTATGTTGCGGCCGACATAGTCAGCCCGGATCGGTAGCTCGCGATGACCGCGGTCGACCAGCACGGCTAATTGAATCGACTGGGGTCGCCCCAGGTCAATCAGGGCGTCCATGGCAGCCCGGGTGCTGCGCCCGGTATAGAGAACATCATCAACTAAGACTACGGATTTGCCATCGATATTTCCTGGAATATCAGTGCGCTGGACGGTGGGTTGCCGATTTAGCAGAGATAGGTCGTCCCGATAGAGACTGATGTCCAGAGCTCCGACCGGTATTTTTGAAGCGGTAATGCCTTCTATGTTAGCGGCCAGCCGCTTCGCCAGAGGTACGCCGCGGGTGCGCATGCCAACCAGTAGCAGGTGCTCGGTAGTCTTGTTTCGCTCGATAATTTCATGAGTAATACGAGCCAGACTGCGCCTGATATCCTCGGCGGTCATGATGGTTTTTTTAGTCATAAAAAAACCTCCTGCTTTGGCTAGCAAGAGGCACAGCTGTTTAGCTTCTCTTATTTCCCTTGCTAGCCTCTCTGGACTAACTTAAAGGTTCAGACCTTTTACTTTCCCATGGCTATTTTACTTATTATACCACCTTAATTAAGTTATGGCAAATGTCTGTAAAAGATTGTTTATCAACCTCACCCCCTTAATCCCCCTCTCCTTACAAGGAGAGGGGGAAGAGATATTAAAAGAGGGGCTAGCGCCCTTCTGAGACACCCTAAATAAGGAGAGTCAAAGAGAGGCTTCGCCTCTCTTATATAACAAATTCCCCTTCCCTTTATCAAGGGGAAGGGGATAAAGGGGATAGGGTTAACTAAAATTAATGGGGGAAAATCAGAACTTTTGGGGAGGGGTGGCTTATAGTCTCTCGATTAAGGCTAGTTCACCGATATACTTCCCGTCGGTGTCCTACCGCGAAGACGGTGATGATACTATTTTTGTCATCAATTGTATATAAAACTCTATAATCGCCGACTCGAAGGCGGTATTCTTCACGACTACTAAGTTTCCTTGCACCTCTAGGTC
The DNA here is from genome assembly GCA_016199495.1 of Chloroflexota bacterium. Classification (GTDB taxonomy): domain Bacteria; phylum Chloroflexota; class Dehalococcoidia; order Dehalococcoidales; family UBA2162; genus JACQGQ01. Next base: position 2,606 of record JACQGQ010000057.1, on the reverse strand, counting down.
TCGGGTTGTCTTCAAGAGAAAGAATTCTTCGACTGATACGAGTGTGGATTACTGAGGGCAGCTTGCCCATCTCCCTCTCAACGGCGGGAACAATTCGGACTTCATATTTCACCCGTTGCGAACCCGCTTTCCTTTTTCAGCGAGGTATTCTCTGAAAGGTCTGGTCGGTTCACCTTGTCGTTGCTGGATAAGGGCTAAATCCAGAATATCTTCTCTTAGCTGGGGGTCTTCTAACAGACGGGCGATAACTGCTTCTCTTTCTGTCTTAGAAAGCGATTGTAGTGCTATTAAATAAACCTCAGCCCTTGATTCAATTACCTTCATTCCTTGAACCTCCCTCTATATCATAGCACAAAGGTAACAAAGATTCCTCAGTCCGAGACCAGGAGGAAAACCCGAGCTTTTGTGGAGATGTGGTTTGTTATAGCTTTGAGTAATAGCAAGACGCAAGAAAGTATTGAAACTTGCTCCCCGCCCAAGTCTCAAATCGGATTACTCACCCTTTAGTTTCTCAATCATCATGGACACGACCTCAAAGAGGTCGCCGACGATGCCGTAGGTAGCGACTTCAAAGATAGGGGCATTGGGGTCGTTGTTAATCGCCACAATAGTATCCGAGGTTTGCATACCAGCCAGGTGCTGAACGGCCCCGGAGATACCGCAGGCAATGTAGAGCCTGGGGCAAACCGTCTTACCCGTCTGCCCGACCTGGTGGGAATAGGGAATCCACCCCTCGTCCACGGCCGCCCGGGAGGCACCAACGGCGGCTCCCATAACTGATGCCAGTTCTCTGAGTAGTTGGAAATTTTCCGCCTTACTCAGTCCCCTCCCGCCGGAAACAATAATGTCAGCGTCCTCAATTTTCACCCTTTCCGTTAAATCCTCAACGAAATTGAGCAGCCTGGTTCTGGAGGTGATGCCCTCCTTGTTGAAGTCCACTTTTATTATTTGTCCCCTTTTCGTCTTATCCGGCGTGTTTTTCTTGAAGACGCGGGGGCGGACCGTTGCCATTTGCGGTCTTCTTGCCTGGCAGATAATAGTTGCCATAACATTGCCGCCGAAGGTGGGGCGAGTCTGCAGCAGCACTCGTTTCTCGGTATCGATGTCAAGGCCGGTACAGTCGGCGGTGAGCCCGGTCTTCAGGATAGCGGCCACTCGAGGAATAAGGGCACGCCCCAATGACGTGGCACCAGCCAGAACTATCTCCGGTTTATGTTCTTGAATCAGCCTGACAAATTCCCGGGTGTATAAATCTTCCTGGTGGTTTGCCAGGTCTGGGGACTCGGTTAAGTAGACCTTATCGGCACCATAGGCAATCAATTGTTCAACTTCACCGACATTGTGCCCGAAACAGATGGCGCATAACTCGGTATTCAGGGTATCGGCCAGCTCTCTGCCCTTAGTTAATAGCTCATAGTCAACGCTTTTTAACTCACCCCCCCGTTGCTCGGCAAATACCCAGATGCCGCGGTGGCTATCACTGGTTAGCGTTGTCTCGGCAACCGCCTCTTCAATGAGGATAGCCTGGTAAGCACAGGCTTGCTGACAGGCACCGCAAAGTGTGCAGCCCTCATTGATATGAGCCTTTTCATCGATGATTTCTATCAGAGCAAAAGGGCAGACCGCGACGCAGCTCTCACAACCGGTACACTTATCAAGGTCAACCTCAATTCCCATACTTCTGGCTACTCCTAGATTAAGTGGGCATCTCTCAGCTTATCAATCAGGCGGGCAACCTTATTTGCTGGGCTCCCCTCAAGTATTTCACCGTGGTGGTTTCTTTGCGGGAAGAATATCCTGACAACCCTGGTGGCGGAGCCGGATAACCCGACCATGTCCTGGTCAGCCCCCAGTTCCCCGGCGCCCCAGACCGCGATAACGGCGTTCTTTGCCCTGGCTAGCCCGCGCAGGGAGGGGAGGCGGGGTATGTTTATCTCTTTGACCACGGTAATCACGGCGGGCAAGGGTGTCTCAATAACCTCATGCCCGTCTTCAACCATCCGCTGGACTCGCATATTGCCATTGTTTATCTCTTCAATCTGGCTGACATAGGCGACAAATGGGAGCTCCAGCATCTCAGCCAGTTCTGGCCCCACCTGTCCGGTGTCGCCATCTATCGTCTGCCGGCCGCAGATTACGAGGTCGTACTCCTCGATTTTACTAATTGCCCTGGCCAGGGTGTATGATGTCGCCAGCGTATCGGCGCCGGCAAAGGCTCTATCGCTTAACAGGATAGCTTCGTCAGCACCGCGACTAATTGCCTCCCTCAGGGCGGTTTCAGCTTGAGGAGGTCCCATACTAAGCACGGTAAGCTTACCTCCGTAGCGCTCCTTTATACGGGCGCCTTCTTCCAGGGCATAAGTATCAAAAGGATTGACGATATTCTCGATTCCCTGCCTGACCAAGGTATTGGTTTGGGAATCAATCTTGACTTTAGTGGTACCTGGAACCTGCTTGAGGCAGACTATTATGTTCATACTAATTTATTCTCACTAGTCCAGTGTTCGCACTTTCAGCTCTTAACAATTCATATATTAGCACTATTATACTATTATAAATATTATAAAGAGGTTAATCTATTTGGTTACCCCTCACCCTTTATCCCT
>JACQGQ010000058.1 GCA_016199495.1 Chloroflexota bacterium | reverse complement strand
TGCCCGGGGAGAGGAGTTATGCCGCTAGAGGAAGAGCTGGCCGAGCTATCACCTGACAAAGATATGCTCCTGACCGTCGGCGTCTTCGATGGGGTGCACCTGGGACACAGATACCTGATTTCACAGCTAACGGAGCATGCCCGGCAACAGGATTTGCTCAGCGGCGTCGTCACGTTTCGCCAGCATCCTCGTGAGGTATTATCCCCCCTGACCAGACTACCATACTTGACTAACCTCGCCGAAAGGGCCAAACTTCTGAAAGAAGCCGGTGTTGCGGCTGTCATTATCCTGTCCTTCACCCAGGAGTTGGCTCAACTCAGCGCTCATCAATTTGTTAGTCTACTAAAGAAACACCTCAGAATGCGCGGTCTGCTGATTGGCCCTGACTTTGCCCTGGGCAGAAACAAAGAAGGTAACGCTGATACCCTGCGCCAATTGGGACGGGAGATGAACTTCAGTGTAACGGTCATACCCCCGCAAAGGGTAAACGGTGAGGTGGTCAGCAGCACCGCCATCAGGAATGCCCTGGCTGATGGTGATATGAAAAGGGTAACCAACCTGATAGGACGCTCCTTCAGCCTTCAGGGACAGGTGACAACGGGAGCCGGCCGGGGAGCCGGGTTAGGTTTTCCCACCATCAACCTGGAGATAGAGCCGAAACAGGCTCTGCCGGCCGACGGGGTTTATGCTACCTGGACCTATATCGATGGTGAAGCCCATCAATCAGTAACTAATATTGGTCGGCGTCCTACCTTCGGTGGCAACGAGCGCACCGTGGAGACTTATATCCTCAACTACCAGGGTAACCTCTACGGGCGCCCGATAAAAATTGATGTCATCGAGCGACTTCGTGATGAGAAGCGGTTTGACACGGTAGAAGAGCTAAAGAAACAGATGGCGGCGGATGTAAAACAGGGAATAACCATACTGGATTCCCGACACAGGTAATAAAGATGAATACTGGCAAAAAAGATAAAGGCACGCCGAATAGCGGTTATCTGCTCAAGCGAGGGGTGGCTGAAATCATCGTTGAAGAAGAGATGAGAGGGCTACTCCGCTCTGGCAAAAAGCTGCGATTAAAAGAGGGCTTCGACCCCAGTTTCCCCGATATTCACCTGGGACACATGGTGGCTCTGAGAAAGCTACGCCAGTTCCAGGAGCTGGGGCACCAGGTTATCCTCATCGTTGGTGATTGGACGGCTCAGATTGGTGACCCCAGCGGCGCCTCGGCCACGCGGCCGATGTTATCTGCGGAGCAGGTTAAGGCCAATGCCGAAACTTATATGCAGCAGTTTTTCAAAATAGTTGATAGAAAAAAGACAGAGGTGAGGTGGCAGAGTGAGTGGTTCGGCAAATTTACCCTGGCTGAGGTGATTCAGCTGACCAGCAAGTTTACCGTAGCCCAGCTACTGGCGCGCGATGATTTCAGTAAAAGGTATAATGCCGGGCGACCCATTGCCGTAACGGAACTGCTTTACCCATTGCTCCAGGCCTACGACTCGGTGCAAATAAAGGCCGATGTTGAGTTTGGCGGTACTGACCAGAAGTTTAACTTCCTGCTGGGCCGGGAGCTTCAATCCATGACGGGACAGCGCCCGCAGCAATGCTTGATGACGCCGCTACTCGTCGGCACCGATGGCAGTCAAAAGATGAGCAAAAGCCTGGGTAACTACATCGGTATCGCCGAGCCGCCCGACGAGATATACGGCAAGGTCATGTCCATCACCGATAGCCTGATTATGAGCTACTTTGAGTTAGTCACTGATATTCCTGACGAAGAATTGGAGGAATTCAAACAGGCAATGGCGAGTAATTCAGCCAATCCTATGGAGATTAAAAAGCGTTTAGCTAGAGAAATTGTCAGCCAGCTTTATGACCAACAGACAGCCAGCGAGGCTGAGGAGCATTTTGTTAAGGTGATTCAGGGAAAGGAAATCACCCTAACGGCTAGCCTAGGGCTGGCAGTTGAGGTAACTAGTAAGAAGCTTATAGATATGTTATGTGAAAAGGGAATAGTAAAAAGTCGGAGTGAGGCTAGGCGTCTCATTGCGCAAGGCGCTATAGATGTTGATGGCAAAAAAATTACCGACATAAATATGGTTCCCTCTAAAGGTAGCATTATTAAAGTCGGCACGCGGCGCTCAGGCTTTATTAAGTCCACTTAACCATATCAAGAAGCTGGTAAAATAGATTGTTTAGCCAGGGGATTAAAAGGGGCTGACGCCCCTTCAGGAAATTACCTTCCCTCTCCCCTTATGAAGGGGAGAGGGATAAAGGGTGAGGGGTTACTGAATTACCCCTAAACGGCGCTTTGCTAAAGTGATAAATACTGCTAGAATAAGGTAAAAAAGGAGACAAATGGAAAACCTACGTATTCCCGGACCGACCCCCTGCCCCCCTGAAGTTCTCCAGGCAATGGCCCGGCAGATGGTAAATCATCGGGGGGTGGAGTTTATCGGCATACTGAATGAGGTGACTGACAAGCTAAAACAGTTGTTTCAGACCAGGAACGATGTCTTCTTGCTGACTGCTTCGGGAACAGGTGGCTTGGAAGCGGCCATCGTTAATACCCTGTCTCCGGGTGACAAGGTATTATCCGTGTCCAATGGTGTCTTCGGGGAGCGCTTTGCCACTATCGCCCAACGATTTGGGGCTGAGGTAATCCCTCTCCGCTTTGAGTGGGGCAAAGCGGCTGAGGCTGAGGCGATACGCCCGGCTCTCCGGGCTAATCCAGAAATCAAAGCAGTGCTGGTCACTCATAATGAGACCTCCACCGGCGTCACCAATGACCTGGCGGCAATCAGCTCGGTGGTAAAGGAATTTGATAAGCTGCTGCTGGTTGATGCCATCAGCAGTCTGGGTTCAATCAACCTGCCGGTGGATGAGTGGCGCTGTGATGTTGCCGTTTCTGGTTCGCAGAAGGGCTGGATGGTGCCCCCCGGTCTGGCGATGGTCAGTGTCAGCCAAGCAGCCTGGCAGGCACAGGCTAAAGCCAGAATGCCCCGCTTTTACTGGGACTTTACTCAGGCCAGGAACTATCTGGAAAGAGGACAAACGCCGTGGACACCGGCGGTTTCCATTGTATTCGCCCTGTCGGTATCACTGGAAATGTTACTAAAGGAAGGCTTAGCCAATATCATAGCCCGACACGCCCGGGTTGCCAGAGCCGCCCGCGAGGGCGTAAAATCGCTAGGCCTATCCCTTTTTGCTGAAGAAAATTACGCCTCTAATACGGTTACGGCGGTAAGCTCCTCAAACGGGCTTGATTCCAAGAAACTGCTCCGGATTCTCGAAGAGAAGCACCATATGATACTCGGTGAGGGACAGCAGAAGCTGGATGGTAAAATATTCCGCATCGGGCACCTGGGCTGGGTAACTGTGGCTGACATTAAAACCGTAATCTCAGCCCTGAAAACGGCACTGCCCCAAGCTGGATTTACAGGTAGTTGATTTAGATTTATGAAGGTACTAATTGCGGAACCGGTTGGAGAGGAAGGAATAGACCTCCTCCGTCGCCATGCTGAGGTTGATATCAGGTCAGACCTGAAGTCTGAGGAGTTGCTATCCCTTATCGGTGACTACGAAGCCCTGGTAGTGCGCAGCCAGACCC
>JACQGQ010000010.1 GCA_016199495.1 Chloroflexota bacterium | reverse complement strand
AGAGGGGGATTAAGGGGGTGAGGTTAATAAATAATCTCTATTTATATGACTTTAGAATTGCTATTATTTTCTTCGGTGTCAAATTACCATGTACGTCATTATTAATCAGCACTGCCGGGGCTTCATCGCAGGCACCGATGCAGTTGGTTAGTTCCAGGGAGAATTTACCATCAGGGGTAGTCTCACCGGGTTTTATGCCGAGCTCGTCTTCGATACTTTTAATTATCATCCCGGAGTCCTTAAGATGGCAGGGCAGGCTCCGGCAAATCCTGACGACATTCCTGCCCAGCGGCTTGGTCGAGAGGAAAGAATAGAAGGTAGCCACTCCGTAGACATCGCTGACAGACATAGCCACGGATCGAGCCAGCTCGGTAATAACCTCTTCAGACAGATAACCGGATTTACTCTGTGCCTCCTCCAGCAGTCGCAGTAAGTTCTCCTTACCCTTACCCGGGGCAGCCGTCCTTCCCTGAATTTTACTCATCTTCTCTCTCCTCGAGAAACTGGTAATCAACCCTTGATAACTAAAGGCTGCCCTTTCTTCTCTTCCCTGACATCCACCGGTTTACTTAATGCTCCGGTGGGGCATAGGGGAATGCAGATACCGCAATCCCGGCAAACCTCCTTATCTATCGGCTGGTCGCAATCGACGACAATCTTGGAACGGAAACCCCGATAAGCGATGCCGAATACGTTCTGCTTGGCTATCTCATTACAAGCCAAGACGCATCGCCGGCATAAAATGCATTTTGACATATCCCGTTTAATATAAGGGCTAACATCCTCTATCGGATAATAACGCTTCCTCACCTGAAATCGGGGCAGCCCTACCTCCAGGTCGGCCGCAATTTTGCGTATCTCGCACAGGTTAGCCTTTTCACACAAAAAGCAGGAGCCACAGTGATTAGCCAGTAAAAGCTCGACGATGACTTTGCGAGTTTCCAGAACCCTGGGAGAATGGGTAGAGATGACCATCCCCTGGGTTATCGGGGTATGGCAGGAAGCGACCAGTGTCCTTAAGCCGGCCACCTCGACGACACAAACACGGCAGGCTCCGGTAGGGGGAAACCCCTCTACATAGCACAGGGTAGGAATTTCTATACCATTTTCCCGGGCAAGCTCAAGGATGGTCATCCCCTGGCGCCCGCTCACCGGAGAACCATTTAAGGTTAAGGTTATCTCATCCATCTTTCTCACCACAGCGATTATATCTTAAGCCAGGAGTGGGAATAGAGCGATTCACCGTTAAGAACCCTGACCGTTTTCGCATATTCCACTTCTTTTGGAGTTAACGAAGCCAGGTCAGGTTTGTCACCGTCCATCATCCGATGCACCAGGCTAACAATCTCGGGCATCTCGCCTCTGGCTATTTTTACCAGCTCAGAGTCGAAGACATCGACAATGGCGGAGTGAAGTCCGTACTTCATCAGCATTACCAGGTAAGTTCGATTAAGTTGCGGTCTGAGCTGAGTCGGAGTGCCGTTGGAGATATTAGAGAGACCTACTGTAGATTTACAGCCGGGAGCAATCTCCCCCAGCATGCTCATAAACTCGATACAGGACTTTACCTGGTTTATCTCCACTGATACCGGGCTGACAATAGGGTCAATCCAAATATCCTCATTAGGGATACCCATCTCGTTAGCTTGGTATACCAGGTCAACAGTATGCAGGCATCTTTCATTGGCATCGCGTGGCATCCCCTCCTTACCCCACAATAAGCCAATCATAGAGGCACTGTATTTCTTAACCAGGGGTAGCTCGGCGGCCAACCTATCCGGCTGAAGGGAAACTGAATTAACCAGGGCTTTGCTTTGACAGACCCTTAAGCCAGCTTCCATCGCCACCGGGTTGGTCGTATCCAGCGATAATGGCAGGTCAGTAACCGCCTGTACCGTGTTCACCATCCATTCCATCAATTCATCGCCCATCTTTCGGGCGGGGCCGATGTTGATGTCCAGATAATCAGCGCCGGCTTCAGCCTCAGCCCGAGCCATTTCTTCAATAGGCTTGGGATTCCGCTCCCTCATTGCCGGACCCAAAGTTTTGGACATGATATTTATACTTTCGGCGATAAGTATCATCTTTCCCCCTGTGATTTCCATGTTTTCAGATAGGCTGGGATGTGGGCGGCTTCCCGTGGGCCAATCAGAACCTCCCAGCCAGCTAACTCCTCTTCCAAACCACCGCTTTCGACAGCAACATACCCCGGGATTATCAGTTTGCGGTGCTTAATCTTAGCCTCAATGCCGCTCTTCTTGACGAAGGGGGCAATAGCATCGGCAACAAATTTTCCCGCCGCCCAGGCGGTCATCACCGATAGTCCTTCGGTGTCCATAATCAGCAGATAGCTGGGGACCTTACTGGATTCTATTTCGCCGGAAACAATGAAGTAGGTCAGCGAAAAGTTAGTTGTGATAAGCACCGGAGAATTCTCATCAGGGCCACCAATCTCGTAGATTCCTTGTGTCGTCGCCAGCGGTCGCTGGGGGTCAGTATAGATATTCAATCTTTCCACGAGCAGGGGGAACAAGCTTTCTCCCTGAAAATCGGAGAGAACGATAATACCAGCGTATTTAGCCACAAACATAGCGGCAATGACCGCCTCCTTCATCGGGTCGTCGGTCATCTCACCGGGGAAGACGATGGTGGGGAAGCCCAGAGGGCGAAATTTTTTGCTTAGCGCTGCATTCCGGATAATCACCTGGTCCTGAAACGCCTGGCGGACCGTTCTTGACCCGGAATCGATAACGATGTCATTGATACCGGCGGCGGTTAATCTGGGGGTAAGGTCAGCCGCTTCCTCCAGACTGGAAGCTTTTACGGCTAACGGACAGGAATTCTTCTTAGCCAAACTGGCGACACTATCCAGGTTATCTTGGCTGGCGGCGTAGAGCAGTGGTTTTTTGTCAGCACAAACCTTGACGCCAGCCGCCAGGACATCGGGATTATCGCTCATCAGGATGATGCCACCATCGCTATTTTGCTTCACTTTATTAACCAGTGCCTCAAATTTGCCGGCATTGCCTGATTCAGCCTTGACCGCGATTAGCTCAGGACGGAGGGTGAGCCCCACTCTCTCGTATTGGAGCTGTTTAAATTTCTCCAGACGGGCGTTAACCTCCGCCTCCTCCATAGTATCCTTAATCAGCAGAGCCAGACCGGGAGGATTCTCAAACCTTTTTTCATGGCGAAACATAACCGTCTCGCCGCCAACCTTTAATGTCCTCTCGCCGGCACCGATAGTGACCACTCTAATCGGTGGGGCTGATGCCTCTTGTAATTGAACCTTAGACTCCTCGGAGACATGGGGACAGGCACTTAACGCTGCTTTGCCAGCAGCGAGACTCATGGCGAAGGCAAGGCAAGTAGGCACCCCGCAGTCACCGCAGTTCGTCTTGGGCAGTAACTTGAAGATGGCTATTCCCGTAAGTGGCATTTTAAACTCCCTTCGCCAGTTTTAGTTGCGTCATCAATGGCAATAGCGCCCATAATTATGTTTCTACCGTTAGTTTGAAAAACTCCTTGCCTAGCCTATTATCGCGTCCATGGTAAGGGCCGGGTGTCCCTTTTCCTGTAAGAAGGGGAGAATCTCCTCCTCGCTAACGCCGACCGTTTCATCAGCAACCATGTCAAGCAGGTTAGGAACACCAAGCTCCTCAGCCCTGGCTTTGAAACGGTCGCCAATCTCTTCCTTGAGCATTTTAGGCATCCAGACGATTCTCAGTAAGCCGCCATCACCTAAAAGGAATTTTCTCTGGGTGATGTTATACTTGCCATGACCAACAAAGCCAGGAGTGCTGATACCGCCACCAATCGTCCCCGCCAGGGTAGTAAATTTCATCCCGGAGGGTGTCTGCTCAGTGTATTCCCGGTTTACGGTCATGATACCATTACACAGGGGGAGAATGGCGGCAATACACTCGCAACAGCCGCAGGTGGTCATCGGGTCGTTGACGACGCTGTAGAAGTTATAGTGGTCTATCTTGCCCCGGGAAGCCTTGGTCACAAACTCGTTGACCCCTTTCCATTGTCCCAGATGGGCGTCAATGACCTCACCCTTCGCCACCGGTTGATTAGGTCCGGTAGGATTAATCTCGGAAGCGGCTTTACAATCCATCCAGTTGTAGGAGCCACAGAGTCCGGTTCTCTCCGGACTGATGACGCAAACGTGGCCCGGGGCGAAGGACTGACACAGGGTGCATGAGTAATACATGTCGGTTGTTTCATCAGTCATGCCTTCGATGCGGGCATCTCTAACTCCATAGGCAGCTCTGGCTTTTTCTACCATCTCGGCTACCTTATCTCCCTCGGTATAAAGTTTGACCTGCATCTTATCGAATATTCGTCCGAAATCCTGGTGTAGTTTGGCATGGAGAAGAGTGCCGATATGAGACAGTCGGAAGCCTTTTGCCACCGCCTGCTTGCCAACTCGTAGCCAGGCGATATCCCTTTGTCCGATGTGCATTACTCCCTGGGCGTAGTTTATCAGGTGATGAATCTGCCGCTCCAGAATAGGCTCATAGTCGTCTTGCATCTCTCTGCCAGCGACTTCAACAACTATCGCCAGGGGTAGCCTGGAACCGGCGGTAACATCCGTTATCTCCGGTCCGATAACTTCCACTTTACCATCTTCTATTTCGTCCATTCGCTTGCTGGTAACCCACTCAACCATCTGGGTTCGGCCACCGCCACACTCCAGATAGATATCTTCACCACGAATCCTTTCCCCCTCAAAGGCGGCGCCAAAGGCTACTGGAATCGGCACCTCAGCCAGGCTGACCTTCAGCCCTCTTACCTCGACGGCTTTGGCGACCATCTGGTCGTGGGGGATATTAGAAACAACATGCTCGTAGGTGCAAATTCCCGTGGGCAAGACCTCCGGTATCGGCGTGTCAGCGATAACCGGGAAGCCAAAGTTTATGGCTCCAGCGGCGTTAGCATACCACTCATCGGTAACATAGCCCAAGGGCAGGGCAAAGGCAAAGATACGGTCTTTGTTATAGATAAGGTGTTTTCGGTATTCCCCGGGCCCAATGCCACCGAAGGAAAAACTGGCTCTGATGGCGAAGCCCAGGGCAAATACCGTTGCCGAAACATCAGGGCCAAACGAGACCAGGCGGGTCGGCCAGCCAATCTGTACTCCGGCTTCTAAAAGCTGCTCGGAAAATCTCTTGCCGTTATATTCAGCCGACATAAAGACATAGAGGTTCTTCTGCTGAAGCTCCTGGGCGATTCTGGCGGCAATCTCAGCCGAAGGTGCGGCGCCGAGGACAGCGGCGAAGCCGGGGGCGGTACCATCAACGAATTCAATACCCCTCTTTCTCAGGATAATATCGTCGGCGGCACCCAGCCAGATATTACCACCGACAGTATTTTCCTGCTTGGTGTAAAAATTGGGCTGCTCCAGATAGCGTATGGCTTCGATGATTTCCTCAGCAAAGAGGGTAGCCATCCCGGCATCAAGGGCCGGCGCCAGATAGGGCAGCGGGTGGATTTCCTTGACCATGGGCGGTAATATTGCCTGGCACTTTTTCAATACCTGCTCGGCATCACCAAGCTTGGCTACTGGCGTACCCAGGATGCCGTAAATAATCGGCAGGTAATAAGCGGTATTGGGAAAGCCAATCGGTTCGTTAGCTCCGTACTTGTCCATTGCCTGCTGCCATTTCTGCCGGGCATCATTGACAATCTTATGGGCGCCCCTGATGGCGGCTGAGGCAATTATTTTAGACATCTCTCTTCAGTCCTCCCATTATATCTTTCTCGGCTTTTATCAGGCTTCTACCTTACCCAGGTCCCGCCTCATTGCCATATCGTAAAGTACCCTTTCCCGGGCTTTGTCGATACCGAGAGCTTTACGCTTCTTGTCGATGTGCGCAATCATGAGGTGGGCGGCTTTAATCGGGTCCGGTTCAAAAGCCCACATCCCGCCAAGCTTCTCTTCAAATTCCTTGAACAGGTAATCGCTGACTTCCTTGTTGCCTGAAGTCGGCCAGTTGACCCCGAAGACGGTGAATACGCCGGAGCCAACAAAGTATTGACCGATAGCCAGCGCTTTCTCGCTCATCCACTCCGGAGCCGCCCCGGCTACCGGTAGGTCACTGATGTCATCGCCCAGACCGCCGTCCTTGACCATCGCCGTGGCGGCTATCAGTATACGGGTATTATCAATGCAGGCGCCCATATGCAGCACCGGTGGAATACCGACCGCTTCACAGACTGAAGCCAACCCTGCCCCGGCGTATTTGGCGGCGGCTTCAGGAACCATTAATCCGGCCTTCCCGCTGGCCATCGCCATACAGCCGGTCTGCAATACCAGGACATCATTTTTGATAAGCTCCTTAACCATGTCCATATTGCCGGCGTCGTGAGGGGTGCGGGGGTTATTGCAGCCAACGACGCCAGCCACTCCCCGGATGCGACCGTTGATGATGTTGTCATTCAGCGGCCGGTAGGAGGCACGAAACATCCCGCCCATCAGATAGTTAATTGTTTCATGGCTGAAGCCGGCAATCATATCCGTCTTCTGCTTGGGGATACGCACATTTTTACCCCGATTGACAAAATTATCGATGGCTAGCTTCAGTATTCTCTTGGCTGACTCCAGGGCATGATGCTCCTCAAACTCCATGTGGGTGGCACCCTGGATTTTAGCTCTAGGGTCAGTGGTGATAATCTTGGTGTGGTAGCAGTTAGCCGTATCAACCAGGCCCTGCATAATACACTGGACATCAACTACCATTGCCTCCACCGCCCCGGTAACTACCGCCAGTTCTTGCTGGAGGAAATTACCGGCAATAGGTACTCCGTGACGCATTAACATCTCGTTGGCGGTGCAGCACATTCCCGCCAGGTTTATGCCCTTGGCTCCCTTGGCTTTAGCGTATTTAATCAATTCCGGGTCTTTTGCCGCCACGGCCATCATCTCCGCCAGCTGCGGTTCATGACCGTGGATGATGACATTTACTTCGTCCTCTTTAAGCACTCCCAGGTTTATCTGGCTGAGCAGTGGCGCCGGGGTACCAAAAATAACATCCTGGATTTCAGTGGCAATCATACTGCCCCCCCAGCCATCAGCCAGTGCCACTTTCACGCCAAAATCGAGCAGGTCGTGGTACTCCTGGTCAGTCCCCATGTGGGTGCGGTGCATCGCTTCCGCCACCTCAATATCGATGCCACGGGGGGCAACTCCCAACTCTCGCCACAACTGCTGACGCTTTAGTGGCGCTCGTTTCAAGAAAAGTAGCTCGCCTTCCTGTTTACCAAACTCGGCTAATAAGAGCTTAGCAATATCAATAGCTATCTCTTCGTTACGGCGCTCACCAATAGCCACGCCCAGGTCGAGGGCGAGCTGTAGCAGTTTTTGTTCGTCCTTAATCGAGTAGCCCGGAGCTTCACCCTTAGCCACTGCCAGAAAAAATTTGGCCATAGTGCGCCCGTGGTCGCCATGAGAGGCCGTCCCGGCAGCTATCTTACGCAGGAACATACGCGCCGAAATGGTCTCAGGAGTAGCTCCACAGACGCCGACCCGCCGGCGTCTGTCCTCGGCTGTTTCCTCTTTGCCTCTGGGCGACATCACCCGGCAGGGACCCATCGCACAGATACTGCAGCAACTGCCCTCAGCTCCGATGGGACAAGCCCTGGTTGTCTCCGCCCGCTGGAAAACGGTTAAAGCTCCATCCTTAGCCGCCTTTTCTATCATCTCGATAGTCGCCTGGTCAATACTCTGTTTCTTCTCTTCTGCCATCTTTACCAGCTTCCTCCCGATTTACTTTCTATGACGCTGTTAGCTCAGCTATCATCTCCCGGACTAAGTTTATTGCCTCCGGGTGTCTCATTATGAGCACATCAGCACCGGCTAAGAGTAAGACTGTGGCTGATATTGCCTCCATTAAGATACCCCTCTTTTCAGCATTGCCGAGGGTAGGCTCTTCCTCCATCGAAATTTTTGTTTCCTTTGTCTTCCACACTTCTTTAGCGATATTACAAATGATAGGGAACTGGAGCTTTTCGTCCTGTTGGGTTAAGCCGGCCATCCTCATTCTCTCCATCACGGAATAAGCATACTCAATGCCGTAGCCGATGCCGCTGACCGTAGGGTCGATTACCAGTTGTTCATCAGCTACCCCCAGATTACCCAGCAGGATATTTAGTTGCTTCGCCAGGTTGATATCTATCGGTGTTGAGGCAACCACCGTATGCTGATAAGCAATGGCTGAGGCACCAATCCTTTTATGGTCTCCTTCCTGAACCGGTCCGATAATCAGGTTCTTACCCTGGCAAATTTCAGCTACTTTCCTTAGCACCTCGGTGTCCTTATCGTTGTCACTTGTTCCCCAGACGATTAAGGGAACATCAATGGCATCAGCCACCTGCTTGACCACCGCAGCGGCTTCGTCAGCTCCGCGGTCAAGCCCATTGGGGTCGGTGCTTACCAGTTGCAGGGCAATCATCTCGGCCCCGTAATCATCAAGGCATTTCTTCGCCCAGGCAACCGGGTCATCGGTTACTCCGGCAAAAGGCTCAAGAGCCGTTTCGGCCCACTCCTGGGGCGGACAGTCCCAGACCTCCATGGCTATTCTGGGCAGATTAGGCATCTTGCCTTCAAAAAGGTAAAAAGGGTAAGATGTCTCCCCACCGACGGTGATAGCTTTATTGCCTTTACCCAGTGTTACCTCTTTGATTTTGCCGCTATATAATGTTTTAGGAATCTCGAATGCCATTTCTCATACTTCCTTTGTGAGCTTTATTCGTGTCGACAACGAGAATGACGTCTAGTATCGCTATCACCGCTCGAAAAACTCCCCGGCTAAGCTGGAGTCTTTCTCTTTTCACTACCATACCATTCTTCCCCGTACCAATATCTCTCGCCGGTTTCCAGATACTTTAGTTTTTCCTTACGACTGTCCAGTTTTTGCCGCCACCTCCCCGCTTCATAACCCTCCGGTATACCTGCTTCAAAGGTTGCCCCCAGCACTTCTACCTCTTTCCTGCCCGGGGCACTCTTCTTCTCGACTTTGTATTCCATAGCCTCGCCTCCTTATTCTAAGTTAGCCCGGCGGCCAATTTGGCGGCGCGCACGGTATTCAACATCAGCATGGTTATCGTCATCGGGCCTACCCCGCCGGGTACCGGGGTAATGGCTTTTGCCTTCTCTTTAACCGCGTCAAAGTCAACGTCCCCGACCAGGATTCTCTTGCCATCGGCGGTCGTGCCGACCTGGTTGACGCCGACATCAATGACCACCGCCCCTTCCTTAACCATATCAGCCGTGAGTGCTTTCGGTCTTCCGGCGGCTACAATTATTATATCAGCCCGCCTGGTGTGAAAGGAAATATCTCTGGTGGCGGTGTGGCAGACCGTAACCGTCGCGTTGGCACCTTCCTTCTTCTGGAGAAGGATATTGGCTATCGGTTTGCCTACGATATTGCTTCTACCCACCACCACTACCTCCGCCCCTTCGATTTTGACCCCCGACCTGATTAATAACTGCTGAATGCCGTGGGGCGTGCAGGGTAAATAATCCGGTTCTCCAATCATCAGCTTACCCAGATTTACCGGATGAAAGCCATCAACATCCTTTTTGGGATTGATAGCGTAGAGAACTTCGGATTCATTCAGGTGCTTGGGCAGGGGTAGCTGCACTAAAATACCATGAATTCTGGGGTCTTTATTCAGCTTGTCAATCAAGGTCAGGAGTTTTTTCTGAGTGGTATCAGCTGGCAGGTCGTGTCTTTCTGAATAGATGCCCAGGTCACGGGACGTTTTCTCCTTTTGTCCGACATAAACCTGGGATGCCGGGTCGGCGCCGACGAGGACGGTAACCAGGCCCGGTATTAAGTTATGTTTCTCCTTGAGTTTAGCAATTTCCTCTTTTAGCTCCTGGCGAATCTGTTTGGCAATCTCATTGCCATTGATAATCTGGGCGGTCATTCTATTAAATACCCCCTTTTATACTACAGTTCTTTGCGTCTGGCTAAATGTGATTTTTGTCACTTTTAGCCAGCAATTCAGCCATCAAATCAGCAACTACCTTCACTGCTTTAGATGTGTCCGGCAAACCTAAGAGTGGTTTAAGCTCAAGGTCACAATTGTATATTTGCTTATCTTTAGGAATAAGAGTTACCCGCTCGATGCCCAGTCTGGCTAATTCCTGGCTCACCAGGGGGGCTAGCTTGGCCGGGGCGAAATTAATTATCACCACCTGCCTGGCGACGACTAACTTGAGTTCAGAGACCAGGTCTCTTATTCGAGCAATAGTGCGCACACCTTTTACTGAGTGGTCAGAGATGATTAGTAGGGCATCGATATTCTGAGTAGTTCGGCGGCTCAGGTGCTCCATCCCGGCCTCATTATCCATGACTACATAGGCATAATTAGCGGCTAAAGAATCGGCGAACTTTCTCAAGATGACATTGGGGTAGCAGTAGCAGTCCGGACCCTCACCCCGACCCATCGTTATCAGGTCAAGCCCCGGGCTTTCAACGATAGCCTCGTTTAATTTATAGTCCAGGTAAGCCTCCTTGGTCATTCCGGGAGGGATGTTTATTTTCTCGTCATTGAAAGAAGCGATTATTGAGCCAATCGTTTGCTTTACCTCAAGTCCCAGGCTGTCTCCCAGGTTGGCATTAGGGTCAGCATCAATCGCCAGGATTGGCGTCGAGCTATTTTGTCTCAGGTAGCGAATGACCAGGCTGGTTAGCGATGTCTTACCGCTACCACCTTTGCCCGCCACCGCGATAGAGAAAGTCACGCCGTCACCCTCTTTTTAGAACGGTTCTGCGCCCGCCTGGCCAGTTTCTCAGCTATCAATGGAAACTCGCTGCTATCGGTGTGGGGTAAAAACAGAGCCGCGATATAATTGTTCATAAAAGTAGTATCCTCGCTCAGCTCAAAATTAGTCATTACCTGGGCAACTCTTCTGGCATCATCGAGCATATCGGTGGAAAAAGAGGTTAATTTTGCTCCCAGAAGAGAACCGTTGCCGATAAAGACAAATCTATCCAGTGGTAGCTCAGGGAGAAGTCCGATAGTAATCGCCTTTTCAATATCGAGATGACTACCGAAGGCACCAGCGATAATTACCTGCTCTAAATCGTGGCAGGTCATCCCCACGCTTTTAACTAATGTCTGGCAGCCGGCGTACAGGGCTGCCTTGGCTCGAATGAGATTATCAATATCGACCTCAGTGATGACAATATCTTTGCCGGTCCGGGTTTCGGCTGCCCAGGCGAGCACATATTCATAGCCATCATCACCCTTTCTAATTCTCCTGGTGGGGAGGTCGGTATTGAATTTACCGTTCTGACTGATGACTTCAGCTTCGAGTAGTGCCGCGATAATATTTATCAGTCCGGAGCCACAGATTCCCTTCGGTTTTTCCCGACCAATGGTGCCAACTACAGGCTCCAGAGTTGACCGGTTGATGTCAAACTCTTCAATAGCACCGTTGCTGGCGACCATGCCATGCTTTACCCCGCCACCTTCAAAGGCGGGACCAGCCGAACAAGCGGCGGTTACCATCCACTCTGAGTTGCCGACTACTATCTCACCATTGGTGCCGATATCCATGTAGAAGGTTATTGTTTCTCTCTGGTGCACCCCCGAGGCGACAATCCCTGAAATAATATCACCACCAACATAGCTAGCCACCAGGGGGAAAGTGAAAAGGTAAACATGTTCCCCTACTTTAATGCCCAGGGAATCCGCCTTCACCGGCGGGAGATAGGTAGCTATCGGAGTATACGGGGACAATCTGATGTATTTCGGGTCGAGGCCCAGAAGAATCTGAATCATCGTCGTATTACCGGCAACCGTCAGGTGACCAATA
Source organism: Chloroflexota bacterium (assembly GCA_016199495.1). GTDB lineage: Bacteria > Chloroflexota > Dehalococcoidia > Dehalococcoidales > UBA2162 > JACQGQ01. The sequence continues at coordinate 6,073 of JACQGQ010000010.1, read as the reverse complement.
TGCTCCCTATCAACATGGCCTCGGCTCAATAGCTGCTTGATAACCCCGTTAATGGTAGCGACCACTACTTGCTGCAGCTTTTGCAGTCCACCAGGTCTTTGACAGTAGGCGATACGAGTGATGACATCGGCGCCATAGCTAATCTGGCCATTATAATCCATACCCTCAGCCATGGTTTTACCCCGGTTCAAGTCAAGTAATTGCCCGCAGACAGTGGTAGTGCCGATATCAAAAGCCAGTGAATAGTGCTTTTCCCTGGTATCGCCCGCTTCCACGTTTATCACCCTTGGACGGCGCCTTTCCGTGGCACCGCGTTCAACGGCCGTTACCAGAGTGGTTACGGTAACCTTCCAATCGCTATCCCGCAGTGCCTGAGGTAATTTCTTGACGACATCAAAGTCGACTGTCATGTTCTTCAGTTTATAGCGCTGTTTTAAGCCTCTTAACACCCGGGACAGGTCGCTGACATTATCCCGGAGGGTGGGTGGTGGCAGTTCGACAAAGAATTTGCTCAGAGGCGGACTAAATCTCCAACCGGTAGCCAGAGCCTCTATCTGCTGGTTAGTCGTGGTTATCCCTTTTCGCTCCCGGTCAATAACCGCTGTCTCCAGTCTTGACTCTACCGGGATATGAACGGCTAAATCAGTGACTATTCTGCTCTGGCAGGCTTGCCTGAGACCCTGCCTGAATTCTTCAGCAGAGACCTTGGCTGTCCGTGTGGTTGCCACCTCTCCTTTTTCAATCAAGACCTTACAGGTGCCACAAGTCCCGGCACCTCCGCAGGAAGCGTAGATACGCGCCCCGGCCTGAATAGCCGTCTCCAGCAGATTGGCACCTGGCTCGACAGCAATATCAACATTATCGGGCTCAAAGTGGACTTTACTTTTTTTATTTACTAAATCCTTCGCCATCTAACTCATTATTTTACCAAATTTTAGCAAACGCCCGTGGAATATGCTGGAATAGTGCCCTCTTTTTGCCAGTCTTCATCTCGGTATCAACCCTCAGGCTATCTGATACTATCGTTAATCTACCTCATGAAGTCCTTTGACTTTACCAGTGTTTACATCAACGTCTACCTTCCTGAAGGCTGGGTCAGAACCCGTTCCCGGCATGAGGCTGATGGTTCCTGCCATCGGACAGAGGAATTTTGCCCCGGAATAAATCAATATGTCACGAATGGGCAGTGTCCACCCCTTGGGGACGCCCTTAAGAGTCGGGTCATGAGTAAGCGAGAGATGAGTCTTGACCATCATGGTGGTATAGTCGTCAAATTGACTGTCAGCCTCCAGCATCTTGGCTTTGGCTTCAGCATCAGGCGTCCAAGAGACACCATCAGCCCCATAGACTACCTTGGCGACCTTGTTAACCCGCTCTCTTAGTTTCATCTCATTGGGGTACAGGAACTTAAAATTATTCTTCTCTTCACAGGCTTCCTTGACGGCGTCAGCCAGTTCCAGAGCCCCGGCGCCACCGTTAGAATAATGAGTCGAAACGGCACAGCGAGCTCCCGCTGCCTCGGCTGCCCTGCGCACTATCGCCACTTCTTCCTTGGTGTCAGTGGGGAAGCTATTGACGCAGACCACCGGGTTGATGCCGGCTGCCCTGATGATATTGATGTGGTGTACCAGGTTGACACAGCCTTTCTCGACTAACTGCGGGGCTGATTTCTTATAAGCGCTAGGTAGCGCCACGCCGGGCACTACCCTGGGCCCACCGCCATGCATTTTTAGTGACCGGACAGTGGCGACGAGCACCGAGACATTCGGTTTGAGACCACTGTAGCGACACTTGACATTCCAGAACTTCTCAAAGCCAATATCAGCGGCGAAGCCGCTCTCGGTAACATGGTAGTCAAACATCTTCAACCCGAGACGGTCAGCAATAATGGAAGACTGGCCTACGGCAATGTTGGCAAATGGTCCGGCATGCACCATACAGGGCTGGTACTCCGCTGTGCAGCACAGGGTGGGGTTAATGGTATTGCGCATCCAGGCGGTCATAGCACCGGCTACCTCCAGGTCGCCTGTAGTAATCGGTTTACCTTTCTTATCAAAAGCCACGGTGATGTTATTCATTCTTTCCCGCAGGTCAGCCAAATCCCTGACAATGGATAGCATCGCCATCAGCTCAGAGCTGACAGCAATGCCAAACTTGGACTGCATCAGGAAGCCATCCATACGCCCGCCGAGGCCGATAACGATGTTGCGCAGGCTCTGGGCACAGAAATCCATAATCCAGCCCATCTCTACTCTGGTAGGGTCGACATCCAGGCGGCGCATTCTGGTGAGTTTAGCCAGCCGCTCATCATCATAGTTACGCTCGTGCTGCATCCTGGCAGTAAGGGCTATCATCGCCAGGTTGTGGGCATTCATAATATCATTAATGTCACCCGTAAGACCCATAGAAAACTCGGTATGGGGAATAAGAATAGCGTTACCACCGCCAGCGGCAGTGCCCTTGACATTCATAGTAGGACCACCTGAAGGCTGGCGGATGCAGCCGCCGACATTCTCTCCCTGCTTGCCCAGGCCCTCTATCAGACCCATCGTCGTCGTCGTTTTCCCTTCGCCCAACGGCGTCGGGGTAACCGCTGTCACCTCAATATACTTGCCGTCTGGCTTTTTCCCGAGGCGCTCCATTATCTTCAGAAAATCGAGCTTGGCTACTTTCCCATACGCCAGCACTTCGTCCTTTTTTAGCCCCAGTTTCGCTCGCCATTCCTCCGGCGTTGGCATGTTTTCTTCGGCCGCTTCGGCAATCTGCCAGTCTGCCATCTTTGACACGTCGTAAGCCATTCAAATCTCCTTTTATTATTTTATCTTTAAGCTTAGTGGCTCTCTAGTCTAGTGGTTAACAAAGCCTGATGGATATCCGGCACCGCGGCTGTAATCCGCTGGCTGGAGTCAAGAATAGGTAGATTGGCCCGGGTAGCGGCTACCCATGCCTGGTCATAAGGAACGAAGCCGAGGAATTTAAAGCCGAGCGGATTAGAAGTAAAAAATTCCCTTAAAGTCTTGCCCGCTCCACCCTTACCACTGACGGCAATCTTCATCACAATCTTATTCTGACATGATTAAGGCTGAGACTTTACGGGGAAAGCACTCAGCCTTAATAAATCCTGTTACCCACTGCTTACCCTAGACAGTATAGCCTAATACCGGGTGAGAAGTCAAGTCCGTGTAAGCCCCGGTTCTGTTTGCATTTGGTTGATTTTACTTGTCGTTGCGAGGAGGCGTAACCGACGTGCCTGCACGCCGAAGTGCCTGTCCGCCGTCTCTCCGAGACTATGGGAGGCGGGCGTTACGGCACGCAGGCGTGGCAATCTGGGAGGCGGGGGTACCCTTCTCCCCACACGGATTGCTTCGCCTCCTGCCCGCCGCACGAGGCTTCGGCAGGCGGGTCCGCCTGTGGCGGAATGGTCTCGCAATGACACCTCCAACCAAAACCGAACAGAACCTAAGCCCCATCCCCTGCCCGCCAAGGCTCTGGCAGGCGGGCCTGTATCCCCTTCCCAAAGGGAAGAGGACGAGATTGGAAAGGGGAGGTAAGCTACTTTCTCCTCTGGTAGTATTCCAGCAATTTTCTGGCGGCACTGGCGGCCCGCCCGGCGGTAGGATAAATGGGGATATCAGCCGCGATAAGTTTCGTTCTCAATTCGCCGGTCAGCTTCCAGCGCCAGTGTCTGTAATCCTTGATACCCAGGCTCCTTTCGCCGACCACGGTTAGTAGCGGCTTGGTACTTTCTTTCTTTACCTTGATATACCCCTTGATTTCCTCTCTAAGCCGCGCCGTCATCCCCTCCTTTTTGGAAAGCGGCACCTCGTGCAGGTAGGCAATGAGCAGGTCAAAATTCTGGTTTCGGGCCATTATCCGCAGCATATCGACGCCACTGAATCCGGAATCGCCCAGGATTGATACGTCTGTGGGATTACCCACCCAGTCCCATATCGGAACGCCGCTATTCTTTAATTCCTCCCGGATTTCGGCTGGTAGAGGGATGACATCGAGCCCGGCTTCTTCGCATTCGTCGGCAGAAAAGACACTGGGACCCCCACCTCCCCCGGATATACCTACCCTTGGTCCCAGGATTGGGGGTAGAAAATAGAATGAAACCGCCAGGTCGGTCAGTTCATCGAGGTTTTTCGCGGAAACAGCTCCGGCCTGGGTGACCGCGGTTTCCCATATTTCTGTAGAGCCAGCCAGGGAGGCGGTGTGGGAGGCTATCGCCCGGGCGCCTGATTGTCCGCGGCCACCTTTGAGAATAATTACCGGCTTGACCGAGGCGGCCTGGCTCAGGGCATTAAGGAATCTTTTGCCATCCTTAACTCCTTCAACATACATCAGGATGAGCTTTGTCTCCGCGTCCTGGGAGAAGTAATCGAGGAAGTCGCACTCATTGAAATCGAGGGCATTGCCGTAGCTGATGACCTTGCTGAAACGGAGACCTCGCATGGCTGCCAGACTAATGAACCTAGCCGCTCCCCCGCCGGTCTGTGATATTAGTGCGGCCGCCCCCGGCTCCCTGGGGAAGTCATAGCCGAAAGAGATTCCTTCCCTGGGGTAATAGAGGCCCATACAGTTGGGGCCGATGAGGCGGATACCCGCTTTCCTGGCCTGCTTCCGTATTGCCTGTTCCAGCTCGGCAGCATCTTGACGTCCGGTCTCACTGAAGCGAGCCGTGAAAAGGTGAACGCATTTGACTCCCTTTGACGAGCAATCCTCCAGCATATTGAGCACGGCTGAGGCCGGTACTGCCGAAATGACATAGTCGACCGTGCCGGGTATGTCTCTAATAGTGGGGTAGGCCTTCATACCCAGAATCTCCGGGTATCGGGGATTTACCGGGTAGATTTTCCCCCGGTAGCCATAATCGAGAAGGTGGTAGGTAAAGTTGTAGCCTTGCGTACTGGGATTATCAGAGGCGCCGGCGACAGCGATTGATTGTGGGTGGAGGATTTCCTCTAAGGGATGAGTTGACATCGATGACCCCCCTTTTATCGTCATAATCAGGCTGTAATGGCTATTTTATCCCTTGATAATACTCTACCAATTTTCTGGCGGCACTGGCAGCCCGCCCGATGGTGGGGTAAACGGGGATATTAGCCTCGATAAGTTTCGTTCTCATTTCACAAATCAGCCGGCAATTCGGGTCTTCATAATCAGCGATACCCAGAGTCTTATCGGCGACCACGGCCAGTAACGGCTTCAGTTTTCTCATCTCTAGTTTGTACTGCTCCAGGTGTGCTGCCGCCGTCCTGGCTGGCTGGTTCCCCTGATGAGGCTCACCGATATTGGCAATGAGCAGGTCAAAGTTCTCGTTCCTGGCCATCATCTGCAGCATATCGCTGCCACTGAATTTAGTATCGCCGATAATTGAGCCATCTATCGGGTTGCCAATCCAGTCCCATATCGGGTTACCCTTATTCTTTAATTCCTCCCGGATTTCGGCTGGTAGTGGGACAACATCCAGTCCGGCTTCTTCGCATTGGTCGGCCGCCATGACCGTAGCTCCGCCACCTCCCCCGGCGACGCCGACCCTCAACCCTCTAATCGGGGGTAGAAAATAGAATGAAACGGCCAGGTCTATCAGTTCGTCAGGGTTTTCCGCAGAGATAGCCCCGGCTTGAGTGACCATGGTTTCCCATACCTTCATCGACCCGGCAAGGGAGGCGGTATGGGAGGCAGTCGCCCGGGCGCCCGATTGTCCGCGGCCGCCCTTGAGAATAATTACCGGCTTGGTCGCGGCTGCCTGGCGCAAAGAACTAAAGAATCTTTTGCCGTCCCTGACCCCTTCAATATACATCAGGATGAGCTTTGTCTCCGCGTCCTGGGAAAAGTAGTCAAGGTAATCACACTCATTGAGGTCAAGGGCATTGCCATAGCTGATGACCTTGCTGAAGCGGATACCCCTCAGGGCGGCTAATTGGACAATCTCGACGGATGCCCCACCACTTTGAGATGCCAGCCCCACCGTCCCCGGCTCTTTGGGCAGGTCAGGGACAAAAGAGATTCCCTGCCGGGGATAATAGACGCCCATACAGTTGGGGCCAATGAGGCGGACACCTGATTT
>JACQGQ010000052.1 GCA_016199495.1 Chloroflexota bacterium | reverse complement strand
TAATTTAGGCATGTCTCCTCCTCTGAATATTCTAATCAGCGCAGGTATGATGGTAAGTTCAGGGTGGCACTTTGTTACAAGAGGTGCCACCCTGATGGTGCGATTACTTCCCCTTTCCGCAACAGTCCTTATAGGCCTTACCACTGCCGCAAGGACAGGGGTCGTTTGGTTTCGGTGCCTTTTTGTTCAGACCATAGCGACTCATTGAACTACCTCCTTTCACTCAGTAGAATTTTGATAGAGTAGAGACAGAGCTTAGGGGACATCCGGAGCTGGTGTCGGCATGAACTTCTCATCCACGCCCGGTTTCAGGCTACCCCACGGGGCGGCAAAGCCCCGGACTGCCACGTGCATGAACCAGACACCGTCTCCACCCGCTTTGCCGCCGTGAGTGTCCGCCATCAGGTCATGAAAGTGAGTGAAGCCCTTGCCGTACAGCGTTTCAATACGTTCCTGGTCCTGCCTCGAATACTTTCCAGGAACGCCTATAGCCATCCAGTTCAGGTTCTGCGCCTTACTGAGGTCCATGTCATCAAAGTGGAGGGCTACTATCAGCCCGCCGGGTGTCATAAATGCTTTGTGGTCGGTCATCGAACGTAGTTCTACCGGCATGAATATGGTAGAAAGCTGTGTCCAGTATTTAGCATCCTGCTGAGATGACGCCAGTTGGGCACGCAAACTGGCGATTTCCCGGTCTTTGGTATCAACCGTCTCCTGGCTCACTCCGCAACTGGTTAAGAGGAGAGCGCCAGCTACTATGCCTATTATCCCCAACATTATTCTTTTTTGCGTCAACAGTCTTTTTATTCTCATCAAATTCATTGTAATGTTTCCTCCTTTTTGTAATTTTTGTAAAAGGTATTCTTTCGCTTGCTCACCACCCGGGTGCTCAGATGGTGAATCCTCAACCGACTATTGGTCGTTCGTTTCTTTGTCCCTGCTGAGAGTAGTTCACTGTGACTGCTGGTAGCCCACACCCATCACCAGCATCAGATTCTTCAAGCCAGCCTAATTTGATGAAAAGCTGCTTCACCAGCCAGGTAATAGAACACATTATGATAACCTCCTTCCACGCTGGATATTTAGAAAACTAGAATCAGGACGACAACCACCACGGCTACCCCCATCATACCCAGCATTATCTTCTCGTGGATGCATAATCCTGGCTTTTTGACTTTACAAACCGGGCACTTCTCAGACATTTTTCTCCCTCCTTTCCTTTAGTTTGCCCAAGGTGTTAAGTTGCACTGCTATCAGTCTACCGCTTGTTTCAGAGGCTTTTCTGTAATCCAGATTACAAACAGAGGGGTGATTTATGAGATAATATGATGAATGCCAGGGTAATCGAAATGGTAAATGGAGGCATTCAATGAACCGGCTGGAGGTGTACGTGGCTAGGTATTGCTTCGGCTACAAAGAGGCGGTGAGACTGGCTGGAGAAATCGAGCAGAGCCTACCAAGTCTTCAGGTAAACATGACAGTAATTGATGAGGTCGATGAGGGTAATCTGCCCGATATTCCGGCCACGCCGTCCTATTTTCTTGACGGTCGCCTGCTGTTCTTAGGAAATCCGCGGCTGGCAGAACTGGTAGCCAAGATAGCTTCATTCAGCCAGGATAAGGGAGAAAACCATGGGTAAAAGCAATTCGTTATCTTCTGGTCTTGTGCCTGGAGAAGAGTCCTCGCTCAAACTTCACCTGCTCTCCAAGGTCGATATATTCCGCGACCTTGCTCAAGATGAGATGCACACAATAGAAGGGATGGTGAAGATGGTAACCTGTAAAAAGGGACATATCTTCTACCGTCCCGAGGAAGGAGCTGAAGTCCTGTTCCTGCTCAAGAGGGGTAAGGTCCAGGTCTACACTCTTACCTCTGAAGGGAAACGCTTGATAATAGAGACAATAGACCCGGGGACATTCTTTGGCGAGATGCCGCTAACCGCACAAAGCATGCATCAGGCTTTTGCCGAGGCGGTTGAGGATTCGCTCATCTGCGTGCTGAGCCGTGGAGATATGGAGAGACTGCTGCTGGAGAAACCCCAGGTGGCTTTAAGACTGGTGGATAGTCTGAGCCGGCGGTTGGAGGAAACTCGAATCAGACTAGAGGAGGCAACCTTCCAGAATGCGGCGGCCAGGGTGAGCCGGGCTATTCTGCGGCTGGCACAGGGGACATTAGAGCTATCCGGGCTAACCCATCAGGAACTGGCTGATGCCACCGGTCTTTATCGCGAGACCGTGACCAATGTACTCAATCGTCTGCAGGCGCAAGGACTGGTTGAACTAGGTAAAAAGAAGATAATCATCCTCGGCAGGGTGGGGTTGCAGGCAGTAGCCGAGATATAGACTGGTCATTCTGGGCACGCTCGCTAGAAAAGGGGTATTTGGATAATGAAAAGGTTTGTATCCCTGTAATCACTCCTCGTGATTACTTTAGAGCCGGTACGCCTTCACGGCAGTATCGTGGAACAGGGCAGCCCGTTCCTTCGCTGAGAAGTCTTTAGCGAGGCGCTTGAAGGCGTTCCACAAAACGGTATACGAATAGGATATCTTGTCGACCGGGAAATTACTTTCGAACATGCAACGGTCGGCCCCGAACTGCTCGATGCACCAGAGATAGTAAGGTGCCATGGCTTCAACCAGCTCAGCCGAGCCCGGCGGCGTCGCCCGCTGGTACCAACCAAAGCCACGGTTTGGCATCCCGAGCGCCCCCAGCTTCATAACCACGTTGGGGCAGGTCGCCAGCGCCGCCATCCCGCGCTTCCATTCCCGGAATACCTCCTGACGCTTCCCGGCATAGGGGCCGACGCCAAGGGGGTCCCCGATGTGGTTCACAATGATGGCGATACCAGGGAAAGCTCTCGCCAGGTCCACCAGTTCCATCAGTTGCGGGTGGTAAACGCAGGCGTCATAACTTAAGCCGTACTTCTGCAGGCAAGCTAGCCCTTCTCGGAACTTCGGCTCCGATAAGAGGCCGGGTCTGTCGGCATGGGATACAATCTCGGGACTGGCATCCCAGGCGGATATGTAGCGAATCCCGCGGAAGCGGTTCCGGCTGGCCGCTATCTGTGCCTCGAGCACAGGCGCTACCGCGGCACCCAGGGTAAGGTCGGCGAAACCTACAATCCCGGCAGTGACTCTGGTCATCCCGTATTGCCCACTGGCACTCTGCGCGGCAATACCCTGCACGAACTCCGTCTCCCCCACGGGCCGCATCTCCTCGGGTCCATCCTTCCGGTACATCGACCGGCACTGCACAAACACCGTCGAGACGATGTTGTGGCCTCCCCCGGTGTCCTGCAGCAACTCCTCAAGCAGGTAGCGGCTGTCGGGACGGTGCCACAGGTGGTGGTGTGGGTCACAAATGGGCAGCTCAGGCTCTATTGGGTCCTCTATCGTCAACCTCAGCCAGGCGTCACGTTCAGTCACCATCTTGTGCTCCTCCCTTTGATTTTATTTACTGCCTCAATTATCCGAGGTTTTTCTCTAGCGTCCACTGTGTCGCTATACTACATCCCGGCATCACCAGATGTCAATGTCTATACTTTCTGACACTTTTGGCTCAAGAAATTGATACCGGGGTGATACGGCTGATTGAATCCCGGCGTTGACGATATGACGATTTGTAAAAGCATACAGCTTTGTTCTATAGTGATACTAGCGATGGAAAACAAGAGTCCCGCAAGCGAGACTATAACCTTTCTGGGAACGGGTGGTGCCAGGTTCATGATAGTCAGCCAGATACTAGCCTCCGGCGGCTTATGGCTGAATTTAAATGGTACGGAAATACTTATTGACCCTGGCCCGGGTTGTATCGTTCAGGCTACCAAAAGGAAGTTTCAAGCCGAAAGACTCAGCGCCATCATCCTATCGCACCGCCACCTCGACCATTCCGCCGATGTCAATATCATGGTTGAGGCGATGACACAGAGCGGATTCAAGCAGCACGGCCGGCTCTTCGCCCCGGCTGATGCCCTGGAGACTGAGCCAGTTATCTTTTCCTATCTCAAGAATTATCTTGATGGCGTTGAGATTTTACGAGAAGGTAAGTCCTACTCAATCGGTAATGTTTCCTTTACTACCCCGGTGCGGCATATCCACCTGGTTGAAACCTACGGCATGGTCTTTAGAACGGACAAGCACACCTTCTCCTATATCGCTGATACCCGCTATTTCGATGGTTTGTGTCAGCATTATGGCGGCGAGCTACTGATTATTAACCTGGTCTTTCTAGAGCCTCGGCCACCGTCTTACAGCCTGCAGTTGCCTGGTGACCATCTATCGGTGCCTGACGTTGAGCAGATTATCGGGGCATTAAAGCCCAGGGTAGTCATTCTGACTCATTTCGGCCTGAGTGTGTGGCGGGCAAAACCGTGGCAGGTAGCCCAGAGGCTGTCTGAAAAAACCGGGGTTAAGGTAATTGCCGCTTGGGACGGCATGAAGTTTGACCTGACGGAGCTGGAGAGTATCTAAAGAAAGCTTTCACCCCTTCCTGATTATGTCACCAGGGTGTTAAACGAGTAAAAATTGACATTATTGCTTGGCTGTGCTTACAATGTTCTAACGATAACCATGAGGTGAGAAATGAAATTAGTAGTTATAGGGCTGGGACAATGTGGCGGTCGGATTGCCGATGAGTTTGCTCGATTGAATAGAAGAGCCGTCGTTCAGCGCCGAATTGAAATAATTGCCGGCACTTTTGCTGTCAACACAGATGCGGCTGACCTGAGTGGGCTGACCGCGATAAAGCGCGATTACCAGCATAGAATCCTCATCGGAGGTCGTAAGACCGGTGGTCACGGCGTCGGTAAAATAAATGAACTGGGTGCCGAAGTAGCCAGAGATGACGCTGACAAGGTGATAGATGCTATCAGAGTCACCAAACGCTTCTATGAGACGGATGCCTTCTTGCTGATTGCCGGGGCGGGTGGCGGTACCGGCTCCGGCTCAGCGCCGGTACTGATGCAACACATCAAGGAGCGCTATCGGGATAAACCGGTGTACGCTTGTATTGTCCTTCCTTTTGAGCATGAAGAGCAAACGGAAGAAAGGACTACCTATAACACGGCTACCTGTCTCAAATCTACCTACTCAGTGGCTGATGCCGTATTCCTTATTGATAATCAAAGATACATCAGAAAGGATAATTCACTGAGAGATAACCTATCCAAAATTAACGCTCTCATCGCTGAGCCATTTTACGGCGTGCTCTGTGCCGGTGAAGAGAAAAAGTCAAAATATATCGGGGCAAAGGTACTTGATGCCGGTGATATAATGCAAACGTTGGTCGGCTGGACGGTAATAGGCTACGGCACATCAGCACTGCCGCTACTCAGGTTCCCTGGTGAGCGGACGCGTGATTTCAGGAAGAAGGGCAGTGAGACCCAAAAGGGACTTCAAGCCATGGATGCCGCTATTAGCGAGTTATCACTGGCCTGCAATCCTGAGGATGCCAGAAGAGCCTTATATCTCGTCTCGGCACCCACCAGGGAAATGAATGTCGACCTGATTAAGGAAATGGGAGACTACTTAAGAGCTATCACCCCGCAGGCTATAATCAGGAATGGCGATTATCCCAGGCAAAGAGGTATGCTCGATGTTACTGTAATTCTGTCTGAACTGAGCGACGTGGAGAAAATCAGGTACTACTATACTAAGTCGACCAGGCTTATCCCTGAGGTTAAAAAGAGGCAAGCAGACACAGAGAGCAAACTTCAAGCGATTGAAGACACCTCAAAGGACATACCCTCGCTACTATAAGCAGATTGTACTCGGCTAATCCGAGCCTATTTTGCCAGCTTTACGGCGCTAGTAATTAGCTTAAGACACCGAGGCTCTGTAAAGCTGGCATTTTTAGTGAATAAAAACCGTCCTCCCCCAAAAACCCTTTGGCAACCAGCTAATTTTGGAGTATAATAGAAGCGAAAGAAGATGGCTTCTCAAGTCTTTTATCGTAAATGGCGTCCCCAAACTTTAGCTGATGTCGTCGGGCAGGAACCGATAACACAGACACTACGCAACGCTCTTAGTAGTGGCCATATCGCTCATGCCTATCTTTTTTGTGGTCCCCGGGGAACCGGTAAGACGAGCACGGCGCGCATTCTGGCTAAGGCAGTGAATTGTCTTAGCAATGGCCAGGGTGAGCCATGCAATACCTGCCCCATGTGCCAGGCAATAACCGAAGCCAGGGCTTTAGATATCATCGAGATTGATGCCGCCAGTAATCGTGGTATTGATGACATCCGGGAGCTCCGGGAAAGGGTCAATTATGCTCCCAACCAGGCCCGTTACAAGGTCTATATCATCGACGAAGTCCATATGCTCACTGACCCGGCCTCCAATGCCCTGCTCAAAACTCTTGAAGAACCACCACCGCAGGTTATCTTTATCCTGGCGACTACCGAAGTCCATAAAATCCTGCCCACCATTATGTCGCGCTGCCAGCGCTTTGATTTCCGGCGCCTCTCCCAGGCGGATGTAATTTCAAAACTAACTCATATTTGCCGCACAGAAAGTATTCACATAGAGCCAGAGGCAATACGGCTCATTGCCAGGAGCTCTACCGGTAGCTTGCGAGATGCCGAAAATCTGCTGGAACAGCTAACTACCTACTATGGCGCTAAGGTTGAACTCCAGCAGGTTCAGGTCACCCTCGGCATCAGCGGCGACTGGCGAGCCAGAGAGCTGGTCAAGCACATTGTCAATAATGATATTTCTGCCGGGATAACCACGATAAACAGTGTTAATAATGATGGCCTGGACTT
>JACQGQ010000056.1 GCA_016199495.1 Chloroflexota bacterium | reverse complement strand
TCCCCTTCCCCTTAATAAGGGGAAGGGGACAAAGGGGATGGGGTTAATAAAAGTAAAGGGTGAAGGGTTGGAGCTAATCGTGAGCAAGCCGATTGTGGCGATTATTGGCCGGCAGAATGTGGGTAAGTCTACCCTCTTAAATCGGCTGGCCGGTAAGCCGATAGCCATTACCGCCGATTTGCCGGGGACGACCCGTGACCGTGTTTTGGCTAATGTTGCCTGGCAGGGGACCGAGTTTACCATGGTTGATACCGGCGGACTGGAGTTTAATTCTCAGTCTGCCATTGCCCAGGGGGTCAAGGAGCAGGTGGAGACGGCGATTGCTGAGGCTGATGTTATTGTTTTTTTGCTGGATGTCAGGGATGGGGTGCTGCCCGCTGACCTGGAGATAGCCGATAGACTGCGCCGGGTGGGCAAACCTGTAGTGTTAGCCGCTAATAAGGCAGACAATGCCCAGCTTGAGACCGAGGCGGTAGAGTTTTATCAATTGGGGCTGGGCGAGCCACTGGCAATTTCAGCCCACCATGGCCGGGGTACGGCTGAGCTACTGGATAGAATTGTTGCTTTGCTGCCGGCGCCATTACCGCTTGAGGCTGAACCAGAGATGATGAAGGTGGCTATTGTCGGCCGGCCCAATGTTGGTAAATCAATGCTATTGAATGCCCTTTTGGGTGAGGAGCGGGCTATTGTTGATGATACTCCGGGGACGACGCGCGATGCCATAGATACACTACTTGACTTTGAGGGGCAAAGTGTGCTACTAATTGATACCGCTGGTATCAGGCGGCGGGGGCGGTTGGGAGGCGGGGTGGAGCGCTATAGTGTGATTCGTGCCCTGCGCGCTATCGAGCGGGCTGATATCGCCTTGCTGGTAGTTGATGCCACGGAGCCGTTGACGGCTCAGGATGGGCATATTGCCGGCTATATTCACCAGATGATGAAAGGCATAGTGCTGGTAGTTAATAAGTGGGATTTGGTTGCCGATAAGAATACAACTGAATGGAGTCGATACATCCGGAGCCAGCTTAAGTTTATGCCGTATGCTCCAGTGATGTATACTTCGGCTAAGTTAGGGCAAGGGGTAAGTGAGGTTATGCCCCAGGTATGCCAGGTCTATGAGGAGAGACTGAAGCGGTTGTCGACGGCAGCGGTTAATAGTGTCGTGCAACAGGCAGTGGCGGCTCACGGCCCGCCGCGAAGCGGTAATAAACAGCTAAAGATTCTCTATGCTACTCAGGCTGAGGTCAACCCACCGACTTTTGTTTTCTTCGTCAACGATGTCAAGCTAATGCATTTTTCCTATCAACGCTATCTGGAGAACAAGCTGCGCCAGTCGTTTGGTTTCGCTGGCACTCCGCTTCGTTTAGTTTTTAAGACGAGGGGTGAGTCATGATAATGCTAATGATTGCCAAATTTTTAGCGGTAATGCTTATCGGCTACATTCTGGGTTCTATCCCCTCTGGAGTATTGATAGCGAAGCGATTTGCCCGGGTGGATGTCACGGAGTATGGTAGTGGCAAAACCGGGGCGACTAACGTGTTACGAACGGCGGGTAAGAAAGCGGCGGCTCTGGTAGTTGGTCTTGATGTATTAAAGGGGGCGTTAGCCGTGGTCTTTGCCGGGGTGATAGTTGGTGGAAACTACCTGGTGTGGCGTGAGTTTGGGCTGGGTTTGATGGCGGCCCAGGTTCTAGCCGCGCTGGCGGCTATGGCGGGACATAATTGGTCGATATTTCTCAAGTTTCGGGGGGGGAGGGGGGTTGCTACTTTCTTCGGCGGATTGGCCGCTTTATCCCCGGTGATAGCCTTATTTGGCGGCGAGGTTTTTATTATCGGTGCCGGGTTGACCAAGTTTGCCTCGGTAGGCTCTATCGCCGGGGTAGTCGGTACCTATACCATATTAGTCCCCCTGACTATTATGAATGGCTTCCCCATTGAATATCTGGTTTATACTTTAGTCGGCACAATAGCGATTGTTATTATGCATCGGGAGAATATTGTTCGGTTGCTGGCGGGTAAAGAGCGCAAGCTGGGTGAAAAAGTTGAGGTAAGAGACTCACCCCCATCTGGTGAGAGTATGGGGTAAGATATGCCCAAGATTGCCATCGTCGGCACGACTGCCTGGGGGAAAACCCTGGGGGTAGTGTTAGCCCGTAAGGGACAAGAGGTCAAGCTGTGGGCTCGGACTGAGCAAGAAGCTAGCGAACTGACCAATACTGGACTTAATCCAACTCTGCTACCTGGTGTTGACTTGCCCCCGCGGTTATCTATTACCAGTTCCTTAAGCGAGGCGTTAGCTAAGGCAAAGGCTGTCATCCTGGTGGTGCCATCACAGAGCCTGCGGCAGAATATAAAGCTGGTTGCCGGGCATCTTGATGGCTCAATCCTGATAATGAGTGCCGCTAAGGGTTTGGAGATTGGCAGCAGTAAGCGGATGTCGCAGGTAATTGCCGATGAGATAGAGCCTCGTTTTCAGTCTAACATCTGTGTTCTTTCCGGGCCCAATCTCTCACAGGAGATTCTGGGCGACTTACCGGCGGCGACGGTGGTGGCGGCGGAGGATGAAGCTATCGCCAGAAAAGCCCAAAAGCTGTTAACTACCCCCAAGCTTTGCGTCTTTACCAATACCGATGTTGTCGGAGTGGAGCTAGGGGGGGCGCTGAAAAATATCATTGCTCTGGGAGCGGGCATCGCTGACGGGCTGGGCTACGGCGATAATGCTAAGGCGGCTCTTATTACCCGGGGCTTGACGGAGATGACGGCCCTGGGCGTGGCCCTTGGCGCCAATCCACTTACCTTTTCCGGGTTAGCCGGGTTGGGTGATTTAATAGCCACCTGTGCCAGCCCACTGAGCCGCAACCACTATGTCGGGGTGGAACTGGTCAAGGGGCGCTCACTAAAGGAGATAACCGATTCAATGACGGGTGTCGCCGAGGGAGTGAGCACAACCCTCGTTGTCTGGAATCTGGCGCAAGAGATGGGGCTGGAGATGCCCATTACGGAAGCGATTTACCGAGTTCTGTACGAGGGTGCCGACCTTCGCCAGGCGGCAGATGAACTGATGTCGGTCGGGGCTAGCCATGAGCTGGCCGGGCGAAAGTGGCGGCTGTTCTCTTCCTTCGAGCGCCGGGAGCGGAGACGTTCCTGACCGGCTATTTTACTTCGTTTTTTTGGCCGCATCCAGGGTTTTAGCCAGTTCTTCGAGGAGCCGGCGCTGCTCTCTGGTTAGCGCATCGGGGGTAATCACCAGTAGCCTGACTAGCTGGTCACCGCGCCCATGCCCGTGAAGGTGGGAGATGCCCTTATTTTTGAGTCGAAAAACCTTCCCGGTTTGACTGCCGGCAGGAATTTTGAGTTTATCACTGTTTTCCAGGGTAGGTACCTCTACTTCAGCACCGAGGGCAGCCTGGGTGAAGCTGATTGGTAGCTCATAATGGATGTCATCACCGTCTCGGCTAAAAAACTGGTGCCGTTTGACTGACAGGCTGAGGTAGAGGTTACCTGATGGGCTACCTTTTACTCCTGGCTCACCCTCACCACTGAGGCGTATTCGAGAGCCATCCTCAACCCCAGCCGGGATTTTAACGGCGATACTACGCTGGCGCTGCTCTTTGCCGGTGCCGCGGCATTGGGGGCAGGGGTCGGTAATAATCTTGCCTTCACCGTGACACTGGGGGCAGATAGTAATATTGGTGAAGCGGCCAAAGATACTCTGCTGGACCTGGCGTACTTGTCCGTTACCATTACAGTTGGGGCACTGGCTGGGTTGGCTATTTGGCTGGCAACCACTGCCCTGGCACAGAGAGCAGTACTCGGTGCGTAATATACTTATTTCCTTTTCAATACCGAAAGCGGCCTCTTCAAGGGTAATAGTCAGCCGGTGGTGAAGGTCGGCACCGCGCGGCGCTGCCTGGCGGGTAGCGGTAGTCGCTCCCCGGCCGAAGAAAGCGTCAAAGATGTCACCAAAGCCTCCGAAGCCAAAGCCATCGAAGCCTTGCCCGGAGGACCCTTCGCCATTACCATGCCCGAAGCGGTCATAGGCAGCGCGCTTATCCGGGTCAGAGAGCGCTTCGTAGGCCTCGTTTACCTCTTTAAACTTCTCCTCAGCCTTATCCTCGTGGTTATGGTCGGGGTGATACTTGAAGGCGAGCTTACGGAAAGCCCTCTTTATTTTCTCGTCGGTGGCATTTCTGTCGACACCCAGGACCTCGTAATAATCCCGTTTTGTTGGCATCTTGATAAAACCCTATCCCCTTTTTCCCCTTCCCCTTTGTAAGGGAAAGGGGAAATGGTTTGGCAAGAGGGGCGAAGCCCCTCTTAAACTCCTCTTTGTCTTTAAAGCGGGGTGTATACTACACCTCCCTGAACTCACCCTCGACGGTGCCTTCTCCCCCTTTGCCCTCATCGCCTGGTGGGGGTGGCTCAGCTCCCGGCGGGGGTGGCTGCTGCTGGTAGACGGCCGCCCCTACCTTTTGCAAGGACTGGTTTAGCTCCTGGGTCGCTCGGCGGATAGCCTCAATATCTGTCCCCTGCAGGGCTGAACGTACCGCTTGAATCTTATTTTCGACCTCCTGGTTCAAATCCGAGGGTATCTTATCCTTTTGCTCCCGCAGTGTCTTTTCGGCAGTATAAGCCAGGGTATCAGCCATATTTTTGGCTTCTACCTCTTCACGGCGCCTGGTATCCTCGGTGGCATGTGTCTCTGCCTCACGCTGCATCCGTTGAACTTCTTCCTTACTCAAGCCACTGGAAGCAGTGATGGTAATTTTTTGCTCCTTACCGGTGCCCTTATCGTGAGCCTTGACGCTGAGGATGCCATTGGCATCAATATCAAAGCTAACCTCAATCTGGGGTAAACCACGGGGTGCCGGCAGAATACCATCAAGCATGAACCGTCCCAGGGTTCTATTGTCAGCCGCCATTGGTCTCTCCCCCTGGAGAACATGGATTTCCACGCCGGGCTGGTTATCAGCCGCCGTGCTAAAAATCTGGCTCTTGGAGGTGGGGATGGTGGTATTGCGGGGAATAAGAGGGGTCGCCACGGCACCGATGGTCTCGATACCTAAGGTGAGGGGGGTAACATCAAGTAGCAGAACATCCTTGACCTCGCCCTTGAGCACCCCCGCCTGAATGGCGGCGCCGATAGCCACGACCTCATCGGGGTTGACGCCCTTATGTGGTTCCTTGCCGAAAAATTGTTTTACCTTTTCCTGAACCAGTGGCATTCTGGTCTGACCGCCAACCAGAACTACCTCGTCAATTTGGGCTGAAGTCTTGCCGGCGTCATTCAGTGCCTGTTTGCAAGGACCCAGAGTTTTCTCGACCAGGTCCATTACCAGTTGCTCCAGCTTAGCCCGGGTCAGGGTGATATGCAGGTGCTTGGGGCCACTGGCATCAGCCGTGATAAAGGGGAGACTAACTTCGGTCTGCTGGACGGTGGACAGCTCACTTTTAGCCTTTTCCGCGGCCTCCTTTAATCTCTGTAGAGCCATCTTGTCCTGCTTGAGGTCTATCCCCTGGTCTCGCTTGAATTCGTCGCACAGCCAGTCAATGACCCTCTGGTCGAAATCATCACCGCCGAGGTGAGTATCGCCGTTGGTTGACTTGACTTGAAAGGTGCCTTCACCCAGTTCCAGGATGGATATGTCAAAGGTGCCGCCACCAAGGTCGTAGACGGCGATGGTCTCCTCACCCTTTTTGTCCATTCCATAAGCCAAGGAGGCCGCCGTGGGCTCGTTGATTATGCGCAGTACCTCCAGTCCGGCTATTTTGCCGGCGTCCTTGGTTGCCTGCCGCTGGCTGTCATTGAAGTAGGCGGGCACCGTGATTACGGCCTCAGTAACCTTCTCACCGAGGTAAGCCTCGGCATCAGCCTTGAGCTTTTGCAGAATCATTGCTGAGACTTCCGATGGGCTGTATTCCTTACCACCCATCACGACGCGAACTTCATTGTTCGGACCTTTGGTTACCTTGTAAGTCTTACGCTTGGCATCATCCTCCACGGCTAACTCGCGCCCGGCCGGCTCTCCCCACTTGCGTCCCATGAATCTCTTGATACTGTAAATAGTGTTCTCCGGGTTAACGATAGCCTGGCGCTTGGCTATCTGTCCCACCAGGCGTTCCCCGCTTTTACTTATCGCTACTACCGAAGGAATAGTGTTACTACCCTCAGCAGAAGGGATAACCTTTGGCTCTCCCGCTTCCATTACAGCCACTTCGCTAAAGGTTGTCCCCAGGTCAATTCCAATTACCTTTGCCATTATTACTCCTCCTTAATTAGTTTAGAGAACACTCAGCCGGCCAGACTCGACTGGAGCTTAGTTCTCCCGATTGTTTTCTCGTTCTGCCTCTACCTCTCCGTTACCGACCACCACCCGGCTTGGTCGGATAACTCTGTCATGTAACCGGTAACCCTTTTCCACTTCCTCAATGACCATTCCTTCTTTACCTTTATCCTGTCTTACCGCTTCGTGCAACCTGGGGTCAAAGGGCTCACCCACGGCCTCGATAGCGGAGAGTCCCTGTGCCTCCAGGCTGGCTCGCAGCTTACGCTCAATCAGCCTGATACCGTCGACCCAGTTAAGTTTAGCCAGGTCCGGTGGTATGGCAGTAAAGGCACGTTCCAAATCACCGAGAATGGGTATCAGGCTCAGCATCAGCGCCGAGCCGGCAAACTTGCTCGTCTCCTCTTTTTCCTGTTCACTGCGCCGCTTATAGTTAACGAAGTCTGCCTGAGCTCTTTGCCAGTTAGCCAGATAGCCTTCCGCTTTCTCCTTTTCCTCAGACAGAGCCTGTTCTAACGCCTTTATATCTTTGTTACCAACCCCCGTTTCTATTTCACCGCTTTGTTCTTCTGCCGGCTCTGGTTGAATCATCATTACTTGCTCTCTTAATTAGTGGTATTCAGATTTAGCTCGCTGGCTGTTTCTTTTCCGTAAAGCCTGGCTATGAGCACATTCAACACTGAGGACAGATAGCTTACCGTAGCTATGGTGCGGGCATAGGGCATTCGCGTGGGCCCAATGACACCTATAGTGCCCACGGCTTTTTTAGGTAGGCCATACTGGATGATAACTACGCTAAAATCCTGAATAGCCTCTGTCTTATTCTCCTTGCCGATAATCACCTGCACTCTATTGCTGGTTAGCTCTAGCGGGACAATACTCTTCAACAGGTTTCGTTGCTCAACCAATTCTACCAGGGTTAACATTCGCTGGCTATGGGTAAATTCGGGCTGATTAAGGACAAAGTGCAAGCCATTAAAGTAATGCTCTTCATACTCCTGGGCAGCTTCAACCTCCATTACTTTTAGCAGACATTCGGTTATCGGCTGTTCGGTAGGGGAAAGCCCGGTGCCCTTAGCTAAAATCTGTGAGCCAGTTAAGCCAGCATAAGCAGTACTTAGTTTATTGGCGATAGCTGTTAGCTCCGCTTGAGATATAATCTGCTCAAAGGTTACTAGCTGTTGTCTTACCCTGGCGCCACTAAGGACAAGGATAACCAGCGCCATAGAATCCTGCAGGCTGACCAGCTCCAGATGCTTAAATTGGCAGGCTTCCGGCTTGGGCAGAGTAACTACGGCCACATTTTGCACCATCTGAGATAAAAGAGTGGCCGCCAGGTTTAACCATTCGTCCAGTTCCTTTTCCACCTGGTGGAAAAGGTGGCTTACCCGTAGCTGTTCCGCTAACGGGAGCCTGATGTCACCCAGGGACTCTACATAACAGCGGTAGCCCTTATCGGCCGGTATGCTGCCGGCTGAAGGGTGGGGGCGGGTAATGTAGCCCTCCTGCTCCAGGTGTGCCATCTCATTACGGATAGTAGCCGCGCTTACCCCCGGTTTGAAGTCATTGCTGATACTCTGTGATGGTACTGGTGTTGCCCTGATGATATATTGTCCTACTATAGATTTGAGTATGTTCTCGGCTCGTAGAGATAGCATCTCAGCCTCCGATTAGCAGTCTAAGCCTGAGACTGCTAATTATTATTTATCATTTTTAGTCACCAGTTGTCAAGGGGAACATTGACCAACAAACTCACCTGTGCTACATTTAGACTTAGATAAATGGAGATTAGCTGGTTAGGTCACTCCTGCTTCAGAATCAAGGGCGCTCAAGCCACAGTTATCACCGACCCTTATTCACCTGATTCGGGCTACACCTTAGGCAAGCCGACAGCTAGTATCGTCACGGTAAGCCATCAGCACCCGGGCCATTCTTATGTTCAGGGCGTGGCTGGTGGCGCCAAGATAGTGACCGGACCAGGTGAGTATGAAATCGGTGACGTCCTGATTATCGGTTTGGCGACCTTCCATGACGGGGATAAGGGCAGAAAGAGGGGTAAGAACACTATCTATCTTATCGAGATAGATGAGATAGCGGTGTGTCACCTTGGTGACCTGGGGCATGTGCTTACCACCGAGCAGGTAGCGGCGATAGAAAAGGTGGATGTGCTCTTGCTGCCCGTCGGTGGGGTATCCACTATTGATGCCACGATGGCCGCCGAGGTGGCACGGCAGCTTGAGCCCAAGCTGGTGATTCCGATGCATTATAAAACCGGGGCACTTAAGCGGGAGCTGGAGACAGTGGACAGGTTTCTTAAAGAAATGGGGGTGAAGGAGGTTAACTCCAAGCCTAAACTATCTTTGACCAAGTCAAACTTACCTCTTAGCACCCAGGTCTTTGTGCTCGACTATTGAGCTATTTTTCTCACAGGAATTCACGGACATCAGTGATTCGGGCCGGTGGCTGGGGAGGTTTGGTCAGAGACATCAAGACCGCAGCTATGGCAACCACTACGGCGACTAAGGTGAAGACTCTGATATAGCTGTCGGTAGTATCATATACCCAGCCGATGTAGATGGGAGCGGCTGCTTCGAGGGGGGTTAAGAACATCGTTGAGAAGCCGGTGATGGAGCCGAAAGCCTTCCGCCCGAAGTAGCGCGCCCTTAGTGGAAACGTCAGGACGAAGCCGGCCCCCATGCTAATGCCGCGGAGAAGAAGCCAGACATAAATCATAGTTATACTTTGGTTTAGCAGGAAGACAGTAATCGCCACCGCTTGCAGCAGATAGGTCCCCCCTAAGAGAAAACGCAGGTGCTCTTTCTTAACACGGTCCTGGATAAGCCCACCGGCTAGCCTTGTCGGGATGCTGACGAAAGCCATCATTGCCAGCATGCCAGCCGCCCTGAGTGGTTCAATCCCTCTATCAGTCAAAAAGGGGATAAGGTGGACGGTAATAGGGGCTTGGGCAAAAGCATAGCCGCCCTGGGCGATAATTAAGAGCCAGAAGGACGGCGTTCTCATTGCCTGCCTCAGGGTAAACTCCACCTCTTCCACCTCGGCAGCATAGTCTACACCCCGGTCTATCATGTGACCGTCATCCCCTGCCAACCCTGTCTCTACCCTGGCGCCATCCGGGAGTAGCCCGTAGTACTCCGGTCGGTGCCGTTTCAGGAAGAACCAGGCGAAGGGTAAGCCAACCAGCCACAGGACCACCCCACCGATAACACAGGCCATCCGCCAGCCTTGAGTCACTATCAGCCAGGCAATAAGGGGCAGCACGACCACCCCACCATGTCCACGGAACACCTCTCTAACGCCGAGGGCTTTCCCCCTTCTCCTGACGAACCATTCTGTTAATGCCTTATTCCATGGTGCCATCGCGCCCACATTGGACCCCGTCCCCACCATGACCCCCCAGACGATATAAAACGCCCAGAGCGAGCTGATAAAGTTCATTAGTATCAGACCCAGACCCATGAGGAAGATACCGAAAAGGACGAGCCACTTCGGGCCGAATTTGTCGGTGAGCCCGCCCACCACCGGTCCCTCGATGCCACCTTCCAGCCGACCAATGCTACTGGCGACGGATGTTACCGCCCGGCTGAAGCCCAGCTCGGTGGCAATCGGTTTGAATAATGCCGAAAATCCGTAAGCGGAATACCCGGTTGCCCACATACCCACCAGGCCGCTGGCGAGCACTGTCCACCAACCGAAAAATACCCTGGGAAACCGTCTTTTCTTAATCAAAAGTGGGCTCTCTCTTCAGATAAATCTAGGTCTAATGCCACCAGCAGTTCGGTTTTAGTATCTACCAGCGTCAGGGCTAGTGTCCTGTCAGGCTAATCATTGACACCTTTCCCATTGTCATTCCGGACTTGATCCGGAATCCAGGTGGGGTGGCGCGGCTGGATTCCCGCTTTCGCGGGAATGACGTATTATTTATCTGACGCGACACTAGTCGGTTAACGAGACCGGTAAGTGCTTTATCTCTCCAGCCATTTTCAGGAGTTCCAATG
>JACQGQ010000051.1 GCA_016199495.1 Chloroflexota bacterium | reverse complement strand
TTGTATCAAAAGTCGTCATTCCCGTGAAAACGGGAATCCATTGGTATAATCAGGCACGTCTCTGGATTCCCACTTGCGTGGGAATGACAAAAAGACTTAAAAACGGCACTTATGATACAAAGCCCTTCTCAAGGGAAGGGGGATTTATAGCTTCTGAAGGGGCGTCAGCCCCTTCAGACTTTCCCCTGCTGTGAAGTGGTAACCAGAGGTGTTTAAGAGGGGCGAAAGCCCCTCTTTCTTTTCCTGCCCCCTTCTTAAGGAGAAGGGGGCAGGGGGATTAAGGGGGATAGGGTTGACAGGAAAGAGATTGCTTCACTGCCCTTTCGCTACGCTTAGGGCTTCGGCTCACCGCCATGACAGGGTAAAGCCATCATGAGGAAGGCCGAGCCGTTTCCTTAAGCTGGTCAGCCGCCACCACCCTCTCTAACGCCGCCAGGGCAACTTCGAGCTGACTGTCATTCGGTTCTCTGGTCGTCAGCGCCTGTAACCACAGCCCGGGAGCCAGGATAGCCCTGACCAGACCATTGTGGCTATGTCTGCCACCGAAGTAGATGACTTCGTAGCCGAGGGCAGCAATAACCGGGATGAGGACAATGCGCCAGAGCACCATCAGCCACGGCGAGTGTAAGCCGACCAGAGCAAAAACAATAACGGATATTAGCAAAACGACAAACAGAAAGCTGGTGCCACAACGCACATGGGCCGTATTATACCCCCTGACCACCTCCACCTCCAGAGGCACCCCAGCTTCATAGGCATTGACGGTCTTATGCTCGGCACCATGATAGGCAAATACCCGCTTGATGTCCGGCAGCAGGGTCATTACCTTAAGATAAGCAATGAAAATAACTACTCGTATCACACCGTCCACCAGATTGAATAACAGGGATGACTCAAGATTGAACAACCTGGTGAGTAACAGGGGCACGATAAAGAAAAGGGCAACGGCCAGCACCAGGGCAACAACTACCATCAGCCAGACTAATCTCCCCGAGACCGGCTCATTTTCCTCCTCCAGAGATACATTAGCCGAATAGAGCAAAGTCTTCATACCCAGCACCAGGGCTTCAATTAAGACGATAATGCCCCGCAGCAGTGGCGTCTGCCTCATCCAACCAGTATAGATAGCCGCTAGCGGCTGTGCCTCTATAGCCAAGCCGCCACCAGGACGCCGCACTACAGTTACCATATTCTTCTGCCCCCGCATCATCACCCCCTCGATAACCGCCTGTCCCCCATAATAAAAACGTTTGGTCACAATAATACCCTCGATTAACAAACAAAGAGGAGCGGCTCAACGACACCGCTCCTCCCTTCATTATGCTCCCTGAGACCAGCCGAAAAATTTAGTCTTTTATACTATAGCGGCGCTTAAACCGCTCTACCCGTCCCGCAGTATCTACCAGACGACGCTCTCCGGTGTAAAACGGATGACACTTACTGCACATCTCAACCCTCACTGACTTCTTGGAGGAGCCAATAGTAAAGCTATTGCCACAGGCACAAGTTACCGTGGCATCGGTATAATACTGGGGATGAATTTTATCCTTCATATTATTTAGCTAGCGTAAACGCTAACTTTCCTCCGGTTATTGCTGGTAGGCTCGTATTTAACGATGCCGCTAATCAGAGCAAACAGGGTGTAATCCCGACCGACACCCACATTGTTACCAGGATGAATACGTGTGCCCCGCTGTCGAACCAATATCGTCCCCGCATTGACACTATCTCCCGCATACCTCTTGACGCCGAGTCGTTTTGATTGACTATCCCGGCCGTTCTTAGTGCGTCCGGCTCCTTTTTTATGGGCCACTTTCCCTCACCTCTTTTTGTACCGACGAACCTTACTTTTGCGCCGGTTAATCCTCTTTTTTAGCGCGAGCAACCTTTTTAGCGCGAGCAACCTTCCTGGCTGGCTTAGCTTGTGTTGCTTCCGGCTCAATTATCTTGTCGATAATCAGCCTGGTATAAAATTGACGGTGCCCCGTCTTCTTACGATAACGCACCTTGGATTTATACTTGAAAACAATAACCTTCCTGGCTTTGCCTTCCCCCTGCGCCGTCGCCATTACCTTCGCCCCCTCAACAATGGGCGTACCGACAGTTAGCCTATCATTATCAGCCACAAGCAATACTTTATCCAGCTCAACGGTATCACCGCCAGTCACACCGAGGCGGTCGACATCAATGACCTGTCCCGGGGTTACCCGATACTGCTTGCCGCCGGTTTCAATAACAGCGTAAATCTTTAGCCTCCCTTTTGCAACCCGACCAAAACCGACCTCATACTAACCAGCACGTTTTCAATAATAACACAAATCTCCAGCTTAAAGCAAGGGAAAACAGGGATTGGTAGTAAATTCGTAACCTTGACAAAGAAAATCCCATTATGCTAACATCGGGCAGTTTGTCCGAGTGGAGCGCTAGTCTGTAATTGTGGCATGAGCATTGCCTTCACGGCTTTTGTTGATTATTCTGAGAAAGGAGGATTGAAAGCAAGCGGCTAACCCCGAGTGTAATCAGGTAAAGGGGGATTTAGAATTAGAAAATGGATAAAAATAAATGCCGCCGGATTGCCAGTGACAGCTAGTTGACCGGGACAAGGCAGAAAAAGAAACGACGGCAGGTGGTGGACAACCCCTGCTCAGAGTTTAATAAATAAATTATAAGGAGATTGTAGAAGATGAAAGTAAAAAATGTCGGCATTGTTGGCTCAGGTCAAGTAGGGACAACGATTGCGACCGTATGGCTGAACTATGGCCGCAGCGTAACCGTGCGTGACGTTGCTGAGCCAGTACTCCAGAAGGCGCGTGCCACCATTGAAGGCAGTCTGGAAAGGCGGGTAACCAGAGGGGATATCACCCCGGCACAGAAGGAAGAAACCATGAGTCGGCTGAAAACGACGACTAAGGTAGCTGACCTTAAGAACGTAGACTGGGTGGTTGAAGCCGCATCGGAGAACATCGCCCTCAAGAAGAGCATTTTTGCCGAACTGGACGCGGCTTGTTCCCCGAAAACCGTGCTGACCACCAACAGTTCCTCCATCCCTATTAGCACGATAGCGGCCGCCACCAAACGGCCAGACAGGTGCGCCAAGATGCATTTCTGGTATCCCGCCACGGCGATGACCTATATGGAGATATCGAGGGGTTATTTGACATCCGATGAAGTCTGGGAGACACTGGAATCACTGGCTAAAGAGCTAGGCCGGAAGCCGATAAGAATAGTCAAAGACTATCAGGGTCTGGGTAATCAGTACCGACAGATGGAAATACCTCCGAGGGGAGGTGTCTGGTGGGAGCTGATGATGGGTAAGACCACCTTAGAGGAAGTTGAAGCCCGGCCCAAGGGGAAAACACCCGAGGGATTTGCCCAGGTGCTGAACTGGATGGAGATGCAGGACTTTATCGGGCTGGATACCATGCTCGGCATCGCCGAGGCAGCCGTCCAGGAATGGGGGGCAGCCCAGAGTTATCCCTGCCCCCTGCACCGGAGAATGGTGGAGGCCGGGCATTTAGGCCAGAAAACAGGTATTGGCTTCTACGACTATTCTGAATCACCCAGAAAAGCTATTATGGGTAAGTTTTCGCCCTATCTGGTGAAATTTCTGGCCAAAGACCCAGAGTTTGTCACCTAAGTGAAGGAATAAAGCGTTACGCCAATTTCAATGAGCTGTCAGAACCACCTTGACAATGCCAGGGTGGGGTGGAGATGTCTCTCCGGGTCCTTGGTAGGCAGAGAAGAGCTTTATCGGCTAGAAGCACAGTTACAGAGGCAGGAGGGGCGGTAGGCCTGTCTGCCCCTGATATAAGGAGGGTTCCATGGCGTATGAAACGATAACCTATGAGAAAGAAGACGGCGTCGCTATCCTGACGATGAATAGACCCGAACAGAGGAATGCAATATCTCCTCAAATGGCGGCCGAGGTAGACGACGCTCTGGACCAGGCGGCGGCTGATGAGGAGGTTAAGGTGCTCATCGTCACCGGTGGTAGCGAGACGTTTTCGGCCGGTATGGACCTTAAAGCTGGCCGGGGTGGTGGTGGGCGGCGTGAATCATCGATATTTTCGATAGTCGACGGCCTGGATGCCTTTGAAAAACCAACCATTGCGGCCGTCAGCGGCTACGCTTTAGGTGGTGGTTGTGAGCTAGCGATGACCTGTGACCTGCGCCTGGCTTCAAACACGGCCACATTCGGTTTCCCCGAGGTCAATATGGGCTTTATGCCCGGAGCGGGGGGGACTCAGAGATTACCCCGCCTTGTCGGGATAGCTAACGCCAAGGAAAAGCTGTTCACTGGAGAGCGCTTTAATGCTCAAGAGGCTTATCGCATTGGTCTGGTCAATAAAGTGGTGCCGGTGGAATCACTGATGGAGGAAACCAAAAAAATGGCCCAGGTGCTGGCCAGTAAGGCCCCCCAGGCTCTAAAGATGCTAAAGAGATGCGTCAACGATGGCATACAAATGGACCTGGCTTCAGGTCTGCAATACGCGAAAAAGGCCTCGCAGGTTCTGGCAGCGACCAGGGCAGCCACCGCAGCCGCCGGAGGACAAAGGCCACAATGAAACACGGGCTAAAGTCCCTTTCGTGAGCTGTTAAAAATTTTGGACCGGGGCTTGAGCCCCGTCCTCGCTGACAAAAGTTTAGAAAGAAAGGAGAGAGCAAAATGGTTAATGCCAAGGATATCGGTGCCGTTGATATGATGTGCTACCTGTTC
Source organism: Chloroflexota bacterium (assembly GCA_016199495.1). Lineage (GTDB taxonomy): Bacteria > Chloroflexota > Dehalococcoidia > Dehalococcoidales > UBA2162 > JACQGQ01. The sequence continues at coordinate 4,844 of JACQGQ010000051.1, read as the reverse complement.
ACCCCGGAGCGGGAGAGACAAGCCTTTGAGGACACGGACGATGATTCTGAATTTAAGGAAATGGCTCGTAGGGCGGGGAGAGAACCGCAACGACAGCCGGGTTATACCCCGAAGCAATACGTCGCCCTGATGGACAAGGTGGGCATTGATAAGACCCTGGTATGTACCGGCAAGATGTCCATGTATAAGAAGAGGAAGCCGCTGCCGGGCTGGTACAATAAGCTTGAGGAAGTGGTCGAGGTGGTACAAGCGGCCCCGGGCAGAATATACGGGCTGGGCGGGTATGACCCGACCATAATTATGGAAAGCGTCCGAGAGGTCGAGAGGGCAATTAAGGAGTTCGACTTCAAGGGGGTTTATGTCCATTCTTATGGATACGGTCTGGCCCCCGATGACCGTAAATACTATCCATTATATGAGACCTGTACTACTCTGGGGGTGCCGGTATCGATGCAGGTGGGACACTCGCTGGAGCGTATGCCCAGCGAGGTAGGCCGGCCGATTGTCCTGGACAATATTGCCCTGGATTTTCCGGACCTTGTCCTTATCGGCTCCCATACCGGCTGGCCCTGGAGCCAGGAGCTAATTGCTATGGCCTCGAAACATGCCAATGTTTATCTGGATGTCGCCGCCTGGCCGCCCAGCTGGTGGGACCCCTGGTTGGTACGGGAGATAGATGGAAGGTGCCGGAGCAAGACCGTGTGGGGCAGTAACGGGGGAATAGGCAGGGTAGATAGGGTGTGGGAGGAAATGGATAAATTACCCATAAAGGACGAGTCCAAGCGTGCCATCCTTCGTGAAAACGCCATGAGGATTTACAAGCTTTAGCTCTTAGCCTGGAACAGGGGTAGCCCGGAGAGAACCCGGCAGATTACCGTCAAAAAAGAGATTTTCTGACGAAGAAGGGTATGTCCGGTTGCTTTACAAGCTAAAATAAAAAATGAATCTCCCACAAGCAAGGAGACTGTCCGAGAACAGTTAATTGTCATTCTGACACTGAGCGAAGCGAACGTGCTCGCTAAGAATGCCATTTCCAGACAGCCAGCAAGTGTGAGGTACTCTTGCTGGACTTTTATACCCGATAAGGAGGTTCTAAGAGATGGAAGTCAAAAGTGTTGGTGTTGTTGGCACGGGTCAAGTAGGCACTACAATCGCTCAGGTCTTTCTGATGTACGGCCTGAATCTGGTGATGGAAGATACCAGCCAGGGCATCATCGAAAGAGCGCGGGCTACCATTGACGGCAGCCTGGAAAGGCGAGTGGCCAGAGGGGAGCTTGACGCGGCTAAAAAAGCCGCAACCATCAACAGGCTGAAAATGACCACCAATCTAGCCGACCTTAAAGGCGTGGACCTGGTGGTTGAAGCCGCCGGCGAGAATCTAGAACTAAAAAAAGGCATCTTTGCTGAGTTAGACAGAGTTTGTTCCCCAAAAACTATTCTGGCGACCAATAGCTCGTCTATCCCCGTTACCTCGATAGCGGCGGCGACCAAGCGGCCAGACAGATGTGTCAAGATACACTTCTGGTACCCGGCCACGGTTATCACCTATATGGAGATATCAAGGGGTTATTTGACATCCGATGCCACCTGGGAGACGACGAAGAAGCTGGCGAAGCAGTTGGGCAGAGACCCGATAAGAATCGTCAAGGACTATGCCGGTGGGACAAACTCTTACTTGAGGGAGAAACCGCCTACGGGGGGAGGTGGTGGCGGGGTTCCTTTTTGGGATTTGATGCTGGGCAAGACCACTCTAGAGGAGATTGAAGCCCAGCCCAAGGGGCAAACGGTGGAAGGACGCCCACAGGTTTTGAATTCGATGGAATCGATGGACTTTATCGGGCTGGACACCATGTTCGGTATCGCCGAGGTACGCTTCAGGGATTACGGAACCGGTTGGCCAGCCCCTCTCCACAGGCGAATGGTGGAGGCCGGACATCTGGGTCAGAAAACAGGCATTGGCTTCTACGACTATTCGAAGTCACCCAGAAAAGCTATTCCGGGTAAGTTTTCGCCATATCTGGTGAAATTTCTGGCCAAAGACGAGGAATTCGTCACCTAAGTGCAGGCAAAAGGGGAAGGATTAAAAATGACTAGATGCCGAGATATTGGCGCCGTCGATATGATGTGCTACCTGATGAGTCCGGAGCATGACAAGAAGGTTGCGGCTATGCCTCCTTCAGCCCAGCCTGGGGTGGGGGACGGTACCTTAATAAGCGAATTGGGCGGGCGCCCAACCGGGCGGCCAGCGGAGAGGGAGCGACGAATGCCCGGTTATACCACGGAGCAATACGTAGAACTGATGACTAAAAACGGGGTTGACAAAAGCTTGATATGTTCAGTCAAGATGTGGGACCCTTTGGCGCAGCAGCCAAACTGGAGACTCTACTGCGAAGAAGAAGAGGTGTATGAATGGGTAAAAGGGGCTCCAGGTAAAATGTACGGGTTGGCTGGTTACAATCCTCTTCACATTATGGAGAATTGTGAGAAGGTTGAGAAGGCAGTCAAGGAGTGGAATTTCAAGGGGGTTTACATTCATTCCTACGGCTATGGCTTGCGTGTCGATGATAGGAAGTTCTACCCATTATACGAGACCTGTGTTAGATTGGACGTACCGGTATCAATGCAGACGGGACACTCCGCTGAGGCGATGCTCAGCGAGGTGGGACGGCCGATGGCTCTGGATAGGGTTGCCCTCGATTTTCCCCGGCTTACCCTTATTGGCTCCCACACCGGCTGGCCCTGGTCTCAAGAGTTAATCGCCTTGGCTTCCAAGCACCGGAATGTCTACATGGATGTCAGTGCTTGGCCGCCGAGCTATTGGGACCCTTGGTTAGTGCGCGAGATAGATGGAAGATGCCGGTACAAGGTCATGTGGGGCAGTAATATGACGATTGCGCGGGCAGGAGAGAACTTTGACGAAATGGATAAGCTACTAATGAGGGACGAGGCCAAGCGTACCATCCTTCGGGAGAACGCCATGAGGGTTTACAAGCTTTAACCTTAAGCTGGACAGATGAGTCTCTTTTCGGAAAAGAGGCTCATCTTTTTCTTTGTAGAAAGCTTGGCCGGACGAGAGGAAAATAGATTTAGTCTTAGGAAACTTACTTACTTTCATTGCCAGCCTCCTCCCGCAGACGGCGTTCCTGGCCGCATTCCAGTGGCTCACTCTTGCCCACGATTGCCATGCACTGGCTGCAGGAAATGCACCGGGCAGGGTCTTCTCCTCCTCTCTGCCAGCGGGCGACCAGTCCTGGCTCTCGAATGAAGGGACGGCATAATGAAATCAGGTCAGCGTCACCACTATCAACGATACTCTGCGCCATCTCCAGGCGGCGTATCCCCCCCACTACCATCACGGGTACGGCGACGGCTCGTTTAACAGCGGCGGCGCGCTCTCGAAAGTATGCCTGTTTGGGGTCGCCGTCTCTGGTTATTTGTATCGCCCGGCCAACGCCGGCACTGACTTCGATGGCATCAATACCTTCCGCCGCCATCCGCTGTGCCGTCTCCACACCTTCACCGAGGGAAAGACCTTCTTCTTTATCATCCTGAACGCCAAACTTTATCATCAAGGGAAAGTCAGCCCCTACCGCCCGGCGTATCTTCCGTATCACCTCCAGATGAAACCTTCTCCGGTTCTCCCGGCTGCCTCCCCATTTATCGGCACGAAGGTTAAACAGGGGTGACATGAACTGGCTCATCAGATAACCATGAGCACCATGAAGCTGGACGGCATCAAAACCAGCTTCTCTAGCACGCAATGCGGCCGCGGCAAAGTCGGCGATAATAATCTCGATATCTTCACCAGTCATCTCCTGGTGTGGCCGGCTTATTTCCGGCAGACTTGATACCGCCAGGGCGGTCATACCCATCCGCCGCAGGTAGTTAGAGCTGATACCGGCGTGGACTATTTGCAGGGCAATGCGGGCACCCCCCTGGTGAGCGACTCGCACCAACCGGCGCAGACCGGGGAGCATGTCATCACTGTGGACACCATACTGGCCATCGGCTGCCTGACCGAGGGGTGAGACAAAAGCATAGCCGCTGACGATGAGACCAACCCCCCCTCGTCCCAGCTCCCGGTAGAGAGCCACCGAAGTGTCAGTAACCGCCCCGGAACTGTCGGCGGTAGCATCCCACGTCGCCGACCGGACAAAGCGATTTCTCAGTTCCAGCCGGCCGATGCTATAGGGTGCAAACAGGTCTATAGACATATATTCTCCTCATACCGCCTGGCTATGCCGTTCATACTTGGCCACGGCTTTAGTCTTGATGCCGCCCCTTTCCCGGTATTCAGCCTCGACCACCAGGGATACGGGCTGCAACAGTTGCACTAAATCTTGCCGGATACGGTTGACGGCGTGCTCCTGCAAGATGCCCACATTCCGGTAGGAAGTCAGGTAGTATTTCAGGGATTTAAGCTCCACCAGATATTGGTCCGGTAGATAGCGTATCACCAGTCGGCCAAAATCAGGCAAGCCAGTCCAGGGACAAACCGAGGTAAACTCATCGGTCTCATAAACTACCTCAGTTACCGAGTCAGGATAGTCAAAGGGGATAGTTTCGAGCACCGCAGCATCAATGGCGTCTTCCGGCTGAGTATCGAATCGCCTTAAAGCATACTTATCGACTACCATCTTGTATTCCCTCCACAGCTAGCTGTAAGCCATTCAAGCGAGATTTATTATTAACCTCAACAACCTCACCCCCTTTATCCCCCTCTCCTTGAAAGGAGTGGGGGATAAAGGGGGTGAGGTGGTTGAGGTTAATAATAAATCTCGCTTGAATGGCTTACAGCTAGCTGTGGCGGGAATACAAGATGGTAGTCGATAAGTATGCTTTAA
>JACQGQ010000050.1 GCA_016199495.1 Chloroflexota bacterium | reverse complement strand
GGGGCAGGGGGATAGGTTACCAACAAGGCATGGCGCAATTTGTGAGTCGGCTCATCACTTTCAGCATTTGTCCACACTGGCATGATTTTAACCTATTTGCGGGACCAGGCACTAGATTACCCCGCGATTCTCCAGGTCGGCTAACGCCTCTTCGGTTATTCCTAAAATCTCTTTCAGGGTCTTGCTGGTATCTTCCCCTAAATCCGGGGAAGCCTTTTCAATCCTGGAGGGGGTCCTGGAGAGTTTTATCGGTGTATTGGTTACTGTAAAACTGCCGGCCTTAGGATGCTGTACCGTAACGAACATTTCCCTGGCCAGTACCTGGGGGTCATTAGCTACCTTGTCAATGGTATTGACCGGTCCGCAGGCAATACCCACCCTCTCCAGTTCGGCCAGCCACTGATGAGTCGTCCTGGCTTTCATCGCCTCGGTCAATATCGGCTCCAGTACCTTGTAGTTCTGAGTGCGTAGCCAGCCGGTTTGAAATCTCTCGTCATCGATTATATCCGGACGGCCGATGGTGGCGCAGTAGAGTGGCCACTGGTCGCTGACTCCTCCCATCATCGCCACGGCAACGTAGCTATCCCGGGTCGGGAAAACCTGAAAGGGGGTGAAGACGGCGTGCCTTGTGCCCAGGGCCTGGGGCAGCTCACCGGTGGCAAGATAGCGAACAAAGGCGTTCTCCTGAATAGCTACCTGGCAGTCAAGCATACTAATATCTATCATCTGTCCCTGTCCACTGAGATGACGCTCCTGCAAGCAGGCAAGAATGGCGATGCACAGGAATAGTCCAGCGGCAATATCGCCTATGGGTACCCCCGGTTTTAGCGGAGGCCCGCCGGGCTCTCCGGTGATGCTCATTATGCCACCCATGGCTTGAACGATGACGTCAAAGGCGGGCTTTTGGGCATAGGGACCGCTTTGACCGAAGCCGGAGCAAGCCGCGTAAATGATTGCCGGGTTGTGCTCTTTCAAGGTTTCATAACCGAGCCCCAGCCTCGCCATGGTTCCGGGAGTGAAGTTTTCGACGACAACGTCAGCCTGCTCTACCAGCTTGAGGAAAATATCCTTGCCCGGTTCGGAAGCAAGATTTAAGGCAATGCTTTTTTTACCACGATTAATACTGAGAAAGTAGGAACTCAGTCCCTTGACGTAAGGGCCGTTTCCCCGGCTGATATCGCCTACCTTCAGGCGCTCGATTTTAATTACTTCCGCTCCAAGGTCGCTGAGTATCATGGTAGCGAAAGGTCCCGATAACACCCAGCTCAGGTCGAGGACCCTGATTCCTTCTAATGGGCCAGCCATATTTAGCCTCCTGTGAGTTATTCGGGGTATTTGCCAGGCTAATTCAAGCGGCACAGCTTTGAGGATATTCGGTGGCGCTGAACTAGCGCAGTCGTTCTTCCAGCCGGGTGAGAGGGACGGCTTCTTGTTGGGCATTGGTCATGTCTCGTAGTATCACGGTAGCTGTCTTTAATTCCTGGTCACCGATAATCACCGTATGCTGGACACCGATGGTATTTGCCTGCCTCAATTGAGCCTTCAGGCTCTTGCTGCCGATAGCCTCGATGACGCCGATGCCAGCCTGTCTTAGCCTGGATGCCAGCTTTATTGCTTCATCTTTAACCTCATCACCCACATAGGCGATAAAAACTTGTGCTCTGGGTAGGGCCGGAACGGGAACATTGTATTTCTTTAGATTAGATATTATCCGCTCAATACCAACGGCAAAGCCGATAGCCGGGGTGGGTTTACCGCCCAGTTCTTCAATCAGGCCATCATACCGTCCCCCACCACCGAGGGTGCTTTGGGCTCTTTCCGTCTCGGGCTGAATCTCAAATACGGTTCTGGTGTAATAGTCCAGACCACGAACCAGGCGGTGATTTACTTCAAAGGGGAGTTCCAGTAAGCCCAGGTATCTCTGTAACTGCTTGAAGTGCTCAGCGCATTGCGGGCAAAGATAGTCGATACTTCTCGGGGCAGAATCGGATATTGGCTGGCATGAGCGTTTTTTACAATCAAGCAGGCGCAGGGGGTTTCTGGCTAGCCTGGTTTTGCAGTCGGCACAGAGGTCATCAATGTAATCAGCATAGTAATCCTTCAGGGCAATCAGGTATTCCGGGCGACATGTTTTACAACCGATGCTATTAAGGTTGAGTGACAGGTGGCGCAGGTTTAAGGAACGGAAGAATTGCCAGGCCATATCAATAACCTCGGCATCAAGGGCCGGGTCGTCATCGCCAATAGCCTCATAGCCAAACTGGTGATGCTGCCGGAATCTGCCGGCCTGGGGTCTTTCGTATCGGAAAATAGAAGCCAGATAATAGAGCTTGACCGGTTGCGCTAAATTATGCATGCCGTGTTCCACGTAGGCACGGCACACCGGGGCTGTGCCCTCCGGTCTCAGAGTTATCTTATTCCCCCCTCTGTCCTCAAAGGTATACATTTCCTTTTCAACAATATCGGTGCCTTCTCCCACACTGCGGCTAAAAAGTCTGGTATCCTCAAAAGCTGGGGCATCGATACGCTCATAGCCGTAGAGTTGACAGATATTAGCCGTCTTTTGCTCTAGATAACGCCAGTAGGCTTGTTCCTGTGGTAGAATGTCTGAAGTGCCGCGTGGTGCCTGGTACAACCTGATTTTCCTCTGTCTTTATTCTAAAGCTAGAATACAGTATTAACGCTGGCTTGTAAAGGCGGGCAGGTAGCGGAGAGTCCGTACTATCCTCCTCTGAGAATGGATTCTTCGTCACTGCGTTCCTCAGAATGACTTTTAGAGCAAAGCCCCTCTATAAGGGAAAGGGGGGAGTGTAAGTAAGAGAGGGGCGAAGCCCCTCTCTAAAATCTCTTCCCCATCTCCTTAGAAAGGAGAGGGGGATTAAGGGGGTGAGGTTAATGAAGATCTTTTATCTTACAAGTTGCGGGAAAACTTAAGATTTGTTAAACTGACCTAAATATAGGGGCCGTTAGCTCAGTTGGTAGAGCACCTGACTTTTAATCAGGTGGTGCCGGGTTCGAGCCCCGGACGGCTCACCAGGCTCACCAAGCCGTCCGAGAGAGGTCGGTTTGGAGGCAATCAGACTGTCGGTTTTAGCCCGCCTCGCGGCTTTTCGACACCCTGATGCTATTACAAATCCATTTTGATAGCAAGTCTTCCGATTAGCCGTCTGATATCTGATAGAAGTAGCTGCTCTTCAAGTATAGCCGCCATTGTTTTTGAATTTACCACGTAACAATGAGATGGAATGTTAAATTAGCCCACCACCGGCGCTGGTGTAAGCGCCGTCCGAGGAAGTGCTCCAGGCCGGACCGGTGTAGCACCGTCCTGTCGCCTCCGCTGGAATCCTCGTCGATCAACGTAGAGGGTACGTCGTCCCACTCAAACCCGCGTCTACCGAAGGCGTCGCGTTGCTCCCAGACGATGATTTTATCGCGCTCGATTTTCCAACCATTGGGCACGTCGCCTTCGTTCCTGGCATGGGCCGACGTCCTCAGCAGGTTATCCAGGCGGGCTTTCACCCGGTCATACCGCTTTTCTGCGTAGCTGAGCCAGGTCGCGAGTTGACACCACTGAGGGGGTGAGCCGCCTATAGCATCTGAGATGATGCTGCTCAACACACCTGAAGATAACGCCATCCAGTCTTCCGGTAGACGTTCGTCTTCGAGGCGGTCCATTATCTCTGCCAAGTAACGGCGATAGAGATGTCCCGTCAACCCGCGGCGCATTTCCTGTATTTTGGTCTGCAGCCGTTGGCGCAACTCTTCGTTTTGCGGTGGCAACGCCGTTGTCGTGTATATCATCAGGCTGCGTTTTACCACCTCGACGGGGAACGACTGCGGCTCCGCGTTAATGGAAAGTATAAAGCCCGGGCTCTCCCGAACGGGAGATTGCATCTCGTCCTTGATGATGTCTTTCCCGTGGCGGTTAAAAGCGGTGCGTCCAATGTCGTCGAACACTACCGGAAACCTTTTGTATGCCTGCTGTAGTCCGCGGAGCCTGGATGCGGTAAAGCTCTGCTTGTCTATCGTGTGTGCGTAGCCGAACATGGAGGTCAACAGCGTATCCACGAGGCAGGTCTTGCCATAGTTGGACTTACCGAATATTATGGCAAACGTGGGAAACCGGATCACATCGCTATCTTGCAAAAGGGCAAGAGAGCGCATGTCACAGATAAACGGCGAAAAATACAGCTAGGACATCAGGGTAAAGTAGTCGCGCTGAAGGCGCGGCACATTGCCCTCAAATGCGCCTTCATAGTTCTTGAAATAATCGAGCAGGAGAGCTGCATCCGTTCTGACCGCATTGTTATTCCATTCCAGAGCAAATGGCTTACCTGACAGAAGCGCCGAGCCGTTCACCCTGTCCAATGAGAAATAGCGGTTGTCCGCCTCTTCCGCTGACTTGACCAGGTGTATCCGACTTATCTCCCTCTTTATTTCGGGTGTTATCCTCTGTTTGCCACTATGAATTGGAGGGAAAGCCGCAGCGATGCTGGTGCCTAACGCCGCCGCAACTTTTTCCACGCGGGATATCTGTATCGGAGCTGC
>JACQGQ010000048.1 GCA_016199495.1 Chloroflexota bacterium | reverse complement strand
CCTCAGCGTCCCGAACGCTGCGCGCTAACCAGACTGCGCTACGCCCCGTACTTAAGCTATTATAGGCGAATTTAACCTCTTGGGCAAGAAGGGTGTCCTGAAAGTCGAGGAGAAACCTCGATTTTGCAGGCGAAAGATACCGAGGGGGAGTTGAAGAGAGGCGGAGCCTCTCTTCAAAAATAATCTTCCCCTTCCTCTTTAAAAGGGGAAGGGGCTATAAGGGATAGGGTTACTGAGATTGAAATACTGCGTGCTGATAGTTGATGGTGCTGCCGGTTTACCGCTGCCTGAGCGTGGTGGCAAGACCTGCCTGGAACTGGCTGATACGCCCAACCTGGATGCCGTGGTGCCGGGGGGTATTGTCGGGCTGGTGCGCACCGTGCCGCCGGGGATGGAGCCTTCCAGTGCCGGCGCCTGTATGTCGGTGTTTGGTTATGACCCAGAAGTCTACTACGGCGGGCGGGCGGCTATTGAAGCCAAAAGCATGGGTATTCCCATTGGTGAGGGGGAGGTCGTTTTTCGCTGCAATCTGGTGGCTATCCGTGACGGCAGGATGTGGGACTACAGCGCCGGGCATATCAGCAGCGAAGAGGCGCAGCCGCTTATCGCTGCTTTGAATGAAAGCCTGGGTAGTGACCAGATTCACTTCTACCCTGGCGTCAGCTACCGGCATATCTGTAAGCTCAAGGGGCGAGAGGATACCCTGCTGGCTACCTGCACTCCCCCGCATGATATCCCGGATAAATCTATTGCTGAGTTTATGCCTCGCGGTCCGGGGAGCGATTTGTTGCGAGACCTGATGCAACGCTCCGAGGTTGTGCTCCGGGAGCATCCGATAAATGTAGAGCGGAGGTCTCGAGGTGATACCCCGGCTAGTATGCTCTGGCTCTTCTGGGGCAGTAGCCGGCTGCCTGAGATACCGCCCTTCCCGCGGATTTATGGTCTTGAGGCGGCGGTAACATCGGCGGTTGATGTTATCCGGGGCCTGGCGGGCATGATGGGGATGGGAATACTGGAGATACCAGGGGTGAAGGATGGTTTGGATAATGATTTTGCCGCTCAGGCTAGTGGCGCCCTGGTGGCACTCAGCCAGTATGATTTGGTGGTCATCCATGTCGAAGCCACGGATGAGGCCGGGCACACCGGCGCAATTGACGACAAGGTAGAGGCTATCCAGAGAGTGGATAGGGAGGTTGTCAGTCGGTTCCGCTCCTGGCAGGCGGATGAACTGCGGGTGCTGATTCTGCCTGACCACCCCACCCCGATTAAGACCCGCACCCATAGCCCCGACCCGGTGCCGTTTCTGCTGTGGGGGCCCGGGTTCACGGCTAACGGGGCAAAGAGGTTCACCGAAGCCGAAGCCGCCAAGACTGGCTTGTTTATTGACCCCGGGTATAATATTATGGGGAAACTGGTGGGCAGGGGTTAGATGGCACTGATTGTTCAAAAGTATGGCGGTTCATCGGTGGCCGATGCCGAGCGGATTAAGGGTGTCGCCCGGCGTATCGCTCAGGCTAAGGACAAGGGTAATCGGGTGGTGGTCGTCGTCTCGGCAATGGGGGATACCACCGATGAGCTAATCAACCTGGCTTATCAGCTTTCCGAGCAACCCAGCGAGCGGGAGCTTGATGTCCTCTTATCCACCGGTGAGATTGTTTCCAGTACCCTGTTGACGATGGCGCTCCGGGCTATGGGCTATGAGGCGATTAGCCTCACCGGTGCCCAGGCGGGAATACGCACCGATGCTACCTATAATCGCGCCCGCATCCTCAAGGTGGAAGCCAAACGGGTGGTCAAGGAGCTGGAGAGGGGGAATATTGTCATCGTGGCTGGTTTCCAGGGGGTTACCGATGATATGGATGTTACCACATTGGGCCGGGGCGGCTCTGATACCACGGCCGTAGCTCTGGCGGCCGGCCTGGGGGCAGAGGTCTGCCAGATATATACCGATGTTGAAGGGGTCTATACCGCTGACCCGCGCCTGGTGCCTGGGGCGCAACGGCTATCTGAGATTGGCTATGAGGAGATGCTGGAGCTGGCCAGCTATGGGGCTAAGGTGATGCATCCGCGGGCGGTTGAGCTGGGAGAGCTGTTTCATGTTCCTATTCTGGTCGCCTCCAGCTTCACTGATAGTCCGGGGACATTAATTCATGGAGGGGTATCTATGGAAGTGCGAGAAAAGGTGAGGAGTATCGCTCATGACCTTGATGTGGCTAAGATAACGGTGGTGGGTGTGCCTGACCAGCCGGGTATTGCCGCGGCTCTCTTCGAACCATTAGCCAGAGCGAATATCAGTGTCGATACTATTGTGCAGAACGCCAGTATTAATAATATCACTGATTTAACTTTTACCGTGGCTAAAAGCCAGCTGGAAAAGGCGATGGCGGTTGTGGCGCCGATAGCCAAATCAATCGGCGCCCGGGAGTGTGTCAGCGATGCCAAACTGGGCAAAGTTAGTATTGTCGGCACCGGTATGCAGAATACCCCGGGCTATGCCGCCCGGATGTTCGGGATACTCAGTGAGCAGGGTATCAATATTCAACTGATTACTACCTCAGAGATAAGGATAACCTGCATTATTGATGAGTCCAAGGTGAAGGACGCGGTTCGTGCTTTACACCGGGCATTTAAGCTGGATATAGATAAATAAGCTAGGCGGCAAGAAAATGAGGGCAGGCGCCGCCTTACGGCTCCCATTAAATTGAGGTCGTTTAGTAACCCATCCCCCTGCCCCCTTCCCTTAATAAGGGGAGGGGGATAAAGGGTGAGGGGTTACTAAACAATGTCTTTAAAACTTTGACTTGTTTAGCTGTTTTAGCTAGAGTAGAGTAGTGGTTCAGGGTTAATTACCGGGGGGAGTGGCGAATGTCATATCAAGAAGAGGAACGGGCCAGGCAAAGGCGCCAGGCAAGCAAACAGGCGGTAGCCTTAGCTATGCAGGGTCGGTGGCAGGAGGCGGTAGCCGCTAATAAGAGTTTATTGGGGAGTTTTCCCAACGATGTTGATGCCTTCAATCGTTTGGCTAGAGCCTATATGGAGTTGGGGGACTACGCCCGGGCGAGAGAAGCCTACGAAAAAACCATAAAAATCGACCCTTATAATACCATTGCCCAGAAGAATCTTAATCGTTTATCTCATCTAGGAGAGACCGGGGTTAGTTCAGGGGGTGGTTTTCATAAAGTCGAGCCGCAACAGTTTATTGAGGAAGTAGGCAAGGCGGGGGTGGTTAAGCTTTGTCACCTGGCGCCACCGGAGGTACTGGCCAGAACGGTGGCTGGTGGCCAGGTAATCTTGAGGGTGGATGAGTCTAATTTAATCGTGGAGAACAGCCGTGGGGAGTATCTGGGACAGGTTGAGGCTAAGCATGGGCAGCGACTCATCAAGTTGATGGAGGGCGGTAATAAGTATACCGCCACTATCATCAGCTTAACCGAAGAGGTAATAACCGTCATGATTAGAGAGGTGTATCGGCATCCCTCTCAAGACGGACGACTTTCCTTCCCGCTAAAGGTGGTGGAGAATTCTCAGCCTTATACTGGCGATAGAATAATCAGGCGTGAGCTTGAGTATGAGGAAGCATTACTCGGCGCGCCCAGCTATATCATAATCGGTGACGAGGAGACAGAATTACTGCCTGAGGAATCCTCTGATATTGATGAGGAGATTGATAATGAGGAGTAGGAGGCCCGAGCGGAGATGGTTTTAGGTAAAACTAGACCGGTAAATATAGAAGACGAAATGCGGAGCTCTTATCTTGACTACGCGATGAGTGTCATTGTTTCCCGGGCGCTACCTGATGTGCGGGATGGACTGAAGCCGGTACAACGGCGCATTCTTTATGCTATGAACGACATGGGGATTCGCCACACCAGCGCCCATAAGAAAAGTGCCCGCATTGTTGGTGAGGTGCTGGGTAAGTATCATCCTCATGGTGATACCTCTGTTTATGATGCCATGGTGCGCCTGGCACAGGATTTCTCGATGCGATATCTTCTGGTTGATGGGCAGGGTAATTTCGGTAGCGTGGATAATGACCCACCGGCCGCCATGCGTTATACCGAGGCCCGCCTGACCGAGATTGCGGAACAGATGTTAGTTGACATTGACAAGGATACTGTCGACTTTGTGTCCAACTTTGATGATAGCCTCAAGGAACCCTCAGTGCTACCCACCCAGTTGCCTAATTTGCTGGTTAATGGTAGTGCCGGGATTGCGGTGGGGATGGCAACCAGCATTCCTCCGCATAACCTGGGTGAGGTCTGTGAGGCTATCTCCTATCTCATCGATAATCCCGGAGCCACGGTTGATGAACTTACCCGCTTTGTTAAAGGGCCTGATTTTCCTACGGCTGGTATTATCCTGGGGCAGGATGGTATCAAGAGCGCCTATGCTACCGGGCATGGTCGGATAGTAGTTCAAGCTAAGGCTCACATCATTGAGCGGTCGGAGGCAGGTCCCCGTCAAATAGTGGTTACCGAGCTGCCTTACCAGACGAATAAGGCGACCCTGGTGGAGAGAATCGCGGAGCGGGTAGCTAATAAGAAGATTGCCGGCATCAGTGAACTACGCGATGAGTCCGACCGTCAGGGTATGCGTATTGTCATTGAGTTAAGGAGAGAAGCTCAGCTGCAGCAGGTGCTTAACAGCCTCTATAAACATACTGCCATGCAATCGGCTTTCTTCGTTAACATGCTGGCTCTGGTTGATGGCCAGCCCCGCGTCATTAGCCTCAAGGAAGCGCTCCAGTATTATATTGATTTCCGTCGTGATGTTATCACCCGGCGCTCTAGGTTTGAGCTGAAGGGAGCCCGGGCGAGAGCCCATATCCTGGAAGGGCTTAAAATCGCTCTGGACCAGATAGACAAGGTGATTGCAACTATCCGCAAATCGGAAACGGCGGAGAAGGCCCGCCAGAGCTTGATGACTGATTTTAGTTTGTCTCAGGTTCAGGCGCAAGCTATTCTTGATATGCAGTTACGCCGGCTGGCTAATCTGGAGCGGCGCCGGATTCTTGATGAGTATACCGAGGTTTTGAAAAACATCTCTTATCTGGAAGAGCTGCTGGCTAATCCTAAAAGGGTGCTTCTCCTGATAAGGGATGAGGTGAAGGAACTGAAGTCCAAGTATGGTGACCCGCGGCGAACCGAGATAAGTGAGCGGGGGGAAGTAGAATTTCATGAGGAAGACCTTATCCCACACCAGAGAGTGGTGGTAACGCTCAGTAACCGGGGATTTATCAAAAGGGTGCCCTCCCAGCTTTACACGCTGCAGCATCGTGGCGGTAAGGGTATCGTTGGTATGGTAACCAGGGAGAACGATGCCGTCAGACTGCTGGCGGTGGCTGATACCCATGATAACTTGCTCTTCTTCACCAACCGGGGTAAGGTTTTTCGTCTCAAATGTTATGAAATCCCGGCCGGTAGCTCGCGCACGGCTAAAGGGCTGGCCGTGATTAATCTTTTCCCGATTGCTGAAGGTGAGCGGGTTACCGATGTCGTCGCCGTAACTGATTTTAGCGCCGATAACTACTTGTTGATGGCGACACGTTCCGGTGAGGTAAAAAAGACGGCTTCAGAGAAATTCGCGGTGGTGCGCAGTAGTGGCCTTATTGCCATGGCTGTCGAGGAGGAAGACGAGCTGGTGAACGCCCGTTTGGCGACTGATAAGGACGATGTCATTATAGTGACCGAGGGAGGGCAATCAATCAGGTTTGCCGTCTCCAGCCTGAGAACCAGCCTGAGGACCAGTGGTGGGGTCAGTGGTATCCGCCTAGCGGCTGGCGACCGGGTCCTCGGCATGGAGGTTGCCTATGCCGAGGGCTTTCTCCTGGTTGTTACTGCCAACGGCTTTGGGAAGCTGACCCCGGTTAGCAGTTACCCGCGGCAGCACCGCGCCGGCAGTGGCGTCAGGACCTTCAAGCTGGTTGAGAAGACGGATAAGGTGGCTGCCACCAGAGTGGTTTCTCTATCTCAGCAGGTGATGATTATCTCGGCTGAAGGGATTGTTATCCACACCCCGGTGAAAGAAAAAGACCCTAAAAAGGGCATTACTATTCAGGGCAGGAGCACCCAGGGGGTGAGGCTGATGAGGCTTAGTGATGGCGATAGCGTGGTGGCTATCGCCTGCTTTAGTTAGTCTTAACCAGCTTTTCCCGGCACGCCGGATATATCTTTTCTAGTCCGCAGGCGTTACAGGCTTCAGTACGGCAGTCACGGGTTGCCACGCTTTCCATAGCACGCTGGTATTCGCGCTTGAGGAAAGCCGTAGTTACGCCCACATCGATATGGGACCAGGGGAGAAGCTCGTCCAGGGAGCGCTGCCTCCGGGCGTAGAATTCGGGCTTAAGCCCGGCCTCGGTAAAGGCGCGGCACCAGTTTTCATAGTTAAAGTGCTCATCCCAGGAATCAAAAGTGCAGCCCAATTTCCAGGCATGATAAATAACCTTGCCCAATCGCCTATCTCCGCGTGACAGGGCGGCTTCAAGCAGGCTGACTCCGGTGTCCTGCCAGGATAGCCTGGTTCCCTTGCGACGTAATCCCTGTTTCAGAAGCTCGTGTTTAGCCTTTAGCTCCTGTTCATTTTCCTGGGCGACCCACTGAAAGGGCGTGTGTGGCTTGGGCACGAAGGTTGACAGGTTAATTCTTATCTGGGGCGTCCTCCCTTTAGTTCTGCGGCTCAGGGCGCGCACTTTATCCACCAGGTTGACGATGCCCTCGATGTCATCCCTGGTTTCTCCGGGCAAGCCGAGCATGAAATATAGCTTAATCCCTGTCCAGCCCCGGTCGAAAGCGGCGGTCGCCGTTTTCAGGAGTTCATCTTCAGAGACAGCCTTGTTGATGCTGCGCCGCAGTCTTTCACTGCCGGCCTCGGGGGCGAAGGTCAGCCCTGTTTTCTTGTGAGAGGGTAAAGAGTCCATCAACTCTACCGAGAAGCTATCAATGTAAAGACTGGGTAGCGACAGGGCAAGGTCAGGGTAACAGCGGCCGAGACTGGCAACCAGTTCATCAATGCCGGGGTAATCACTGGTGCTTAGTGAGACTAGAGACACCTCGTTATAGCCGCAGTTAGCCATAAGCTCCCCGGCGGCGGCGACAATCTCCGGCTGAGACCGCTCCCGTAGCGGGCGGTAGATAATTCCTGCCTGGCAAAAACGGCAGCCGTGACTGCAACCCCGCTGAATCTCTATCGCCCCCCGGTCGTGGATAACTTCGATGTAAGGAACTACCGGTTTAGTTACCGGAGGCGGCAGCTTGGTCACTATCCGTCGTTGAATGGTCGGTTTCGCCTCGGCGACGGTCGGCGTAATGCTTTTCAGTCGACCGTCGGCCTGGTATTCCACCTGATACAGGCTGGGTACATAGATGCCGGGTATGGTTGCCGCCTGACGAAGTAGGCCTTCCTTGGGGATTCCCTTGCCCGTCTGTTTCCAATTGCGGAAGCTATTGAGTAGCTCAAACAGAATCTCTTCACCATCCCCGATGGCAAAAAAATCAATGAAGTCAACCATCGGTTCCGGGTTGAGGCTACAGCCCCCACCGGCTATTACCAGCGGATGGGAGTCGTTTCTCTCCGCGGCCAGAACTGGTATTTGAGCCAGGTCAAGGATATTCAAGACGTTGGTGTAGGTCAGTTCGTAACCCAGGGAAAAGGCAATAATATCGAATTCGTTGAGCGGGCGTCTGGATTCCAGGCTAAAGAGGGGGATACCCTCGGCCCGCATTAGCGCTTCCATATCCGGCCAGGGTGCAAAAGCCCTTTCGGCGAGAACATCCGGCTGGCTATTGAGCAGCTCGTAGAGGATAGGCAGAGCCATATTGGACATGCCTATTTCATATAAATCAGGGTAGATAAGGGCAATCCTGATAGCTGTTTTGTCCCAGTCCTTGACGATGCTGTTCCACTCACCACCGGTGTAGCGGGCCGGTTTTTTAACCTGATAGAGGATGCTATTAAGGTCGGTCAATATATTGCCCCCCATAAGTCATTATACTTTAAGCTAGGGGGTATAGGCTAGCGTTAGAGGTTCAGCTTTGTGGTTGCTATGTTCGTCATTGCCCGCCTGAGGTTGTTGAGTAACCTATCCCCCTGCCCCCTTCCCTTGTGAAGGGAAGGGGGAGTAGGAGTAAGAGAGGGGCGAAGCCCCTCTCTAAAATCTTATCTCTCTCCCCTTCATAAGGGGAGAGAGATAAAGGGTGAGGGATTACTAAATAATCTCTGCCCTTTCACTTGCCAGTCAAGCCGATAAGGAATATAATATCAAGCAAATGGTGAAGGCTTTTCTTCTCATCAAGTTGGTTCCAGGGTTGGAATCCGATGCTCTGTCCCAGATTCGTGCCACCTCCGGAATAGCGGATATAAACCTTGTCTTCGGACAATGGGACGCTATCGCTATCGCTGAAGCTAAGACCATCTTTGAGCTAACCAAGATAGTTGTTAGTGAGGTTCGTGGTATTCAGGGTGTCCAGGACACCACGACGCTCCTGCAAGCTGAGCTATAGGTGGCTCCTGGTTCTTGCCGAAAAGGGACAGAAAGGTTGTGGCATTCCCCGATAGCTCAATGGTAGAGCGGGCGGCTGTTAACCGCTAGGTTCTAGGTTCGAGTCCTAGTCGGGGAGCCAGGTTTATTAATACACGGGACTTCCTGGCTACTGGTTCTCGGCTGCTTCCTTCTGAAAGCGGTGATATTCGAAGAGTTTAGCTAGGGCGCGGCTGGCGCTGTCCAGTGAGCTATAGACCGGCACCCCCTTCTGTGGTAGTTCCACCTGAAGTCTGGCCCGCAGTTCAGCCTCCCAGGGGTCGTTAGCCCAGGAGTTGAAGGAGAGCACCATGGGTTTACCATGGGGATTGTCCCTGGAAAAGTCACGCAGGTAATTAACCAGGCGGTCTACCTGGTCGGGCCCGATTGAGTGTGCCATATCAAGGTGGGGCCTGACGATGAGCATGTCTATCAGGGGGTCAGCCGCCACCAGCGCTATCTCTCGTTCCAGAAGCGACACATCGCGGAAGATGAGTCCCGTGTCCAGGGGGTTCTTGATGCTAGTTCCCGCCGGGGAGATGAACTTCCTGAGCTCGGCCTGGGTCTCCTGGGTCAGGGCAGGCACCTCCAGTCCTTCACGGCTGCAGACATCGGCCGAGGCGACGCTGGAGCCGCCCCCGGACCCCAACACGGCCACCCTCTTGCCTCGTGGCGGTTTGACATAGAGAAAGGTCATCGTCATTTCCGCCATCTCCTCTAGGGAAAGGACAGGTACGGCGCCGGTCTGGGCAAAGAAACCGCGCCAGATAGCCTCCTTGCCGGCCAGGGAGGCGGTGTGGGAGGCGACGGCGCGCGAGCCTGATTCAGTCAGTCCCGCCTTCCACAGAATCACCGGCTTGACCCGGTTGATTTCTTTCACCTGCCGGAACAGCTTGCTGCCATCCTTGACCCCCTCCAGGTACATGCAGATTATTCCGGTATCGGGGTCAACTGCCAGATACTCCAGAAAATCGGTGCTGTCCAGGATGTAGGCATTACCGAAGCTAATAACCTTGCTGAAGTAGATGCCGTAGTTGGCCGCGTAGTGGCAGAACCAGTTGCAATGGCCGCCACTCTGGGAGATAAAGGCGACCGGTCCACTTTCCCGGGAGAGCTGGGCAAAACTCCCGATGCCAGTTTTAGGTACATATAAGCCCATACAGTTGGGGCCGATGAGGCGCAGGCCGCCGCGTAAAGCAATCTGGCGAACCCGGCGTCCCAGTTCCTTGGCTGCTTCCTCCCCGGTCTCCTCGAAGCCGGAAGTGTAGATATGGATATTCCGGGCATTGGCGGTAATACAGTCCTCAAGTACCTCAGGTACGGCTGGAGCCGGTACCGAGATAACTACCAGGTCCACAGGTTCAGGGATGGACGAGACATTAGGATAGGCTTTACGGCCAAGAATCTTTGTAGTCTTAGGATTGACCGGGTAGATGCGCCCCTGAAAACCCAGTTGCTCGTAGCTACTGATGAAGCTGGAACCTCCACCGGGCCGGGGCCCGCTGCGTTTGGTGTCCGCCGAGACCCCCACCATAGCTACCACCCTGGGATGAAAAGCGACCTCTAGCGCTGGGTCCCATGCCATAATCTGTAAAGCTCCTTTCTAAGTAGAACTACTTGGAGTCGAGCGGTAGCCAGGCGTTACCTCGTTTTTCTTGCCACTGCTCCAGGGACTTAAGCCAGAGCCAGCGGGTAAAAGACGACAACTACAATTAAGGCGGCCAGAAGGGCGCCGCTAATTGCCTGGGCGAGTGAGTGATACTCTAATTCTATTCTTGCCCATCCCGTTAAGGGCACAAGAGCGACGCTGCCGACCGCTATCCAGCCATATAACATAACCAGTACTGTGGCTGAAGCCGCTACCAGGGCAGTATGAAGGCTTATCTTCCACCACAGATTGATGCCGGTAAATATGATTGCCGTTGAAAGTCCGGTGATAAATCCGGCCATCAGTAATGATGGTGCTCCGCTATAAGCGAGAATGATATAGCTAATGACAGCACAAAAACCTCCCAGCAGGTAAATCCTGGTTCTTTGTTCGCGGACATTGGTGAAGACGGCATCGAGGCTGCCTCTTCGAACCAGATAAAAAATAATCAGGAAAACCGGCAGTATGCTCATGGCGATTGAAACAAACGCCCACTTAAGAGCGTCAAGGGTGCTGGCGGCTGAGGTAAATGAAAGTAGTAATATCATTGCCATGATTAGCCAGAAGGGGTTCAGGATATTAGAGGTCAAGTTCGCTATTCGTTTTCTTATTTCAGTTTGTCTTTCTATGAAGCCACCTCCAAGTCCACCAGCGCTGGACCTACCTTATATCTTAGCTTATTTTAGACATTTTGCCAACCCACCGCTGCTACCCTCGCCGGCTAAAAAGACTGCTATTTATAAACTGGCTTGTTTTCAGCTCCACAAGATTGCCTACGCAGGTAGCCTCGGTAATGTGGCTAGCCATGGTTGTTTCTTCAATGGGTGCCATCAGTGCTGCTTGGTTTGGCTGTGGTTATGTCAAGTTATCCCCAGATACTCCGGGTGTGGTAAAATATAAGTATAGTTGCCACTGATAACTTAAGGTAGCGGAAAGGAACAGCGATGAGAGCGGTTATCCTGGTAGGCGGCAAAGCAACCAGACTGCTGCCCCTGACTGTCAACATACCCAAGGCGATAATTCCGGTGCTTAATACACCTTTTTTGGAACACGTTATCCGCCATCTCAGCCGTCACCGGATAAAAGACATAATCCTGGCTCAAGGTCACCTGGCGCAGCCTATCCAGGGTTATCTCGGCGATGGCCGCCAGTTCGGGGTCAAGCTGAGCTATGTCGTGGAAGATACCCCTCGCGGCACCGCCGGCGCCGTGAAGAATGCCGCCAGTTACCTGGATGATACCTTTCTGGTGTTAAATGGCGACGTCTTTACCGACCTGGATATTACGGCGATGATAGACTTCCACCGGGAAAGAAAGGCGAAGGCAACTATCGCGCTGGCGGTCGTGGACGACCCCACCGCCTACGGCTTAATAAAGACCGACGCTGAGGGTAGAGTTAGCCGTTTTCTGGAAAAGCCCGGCCGGGAGGAAGTCCTGCAAAGAAGAACCAATATGATAAATGCCGGCACTTATATCCTGGAGCCTGATGTCCTGGCGCTAATCCCACCGCAGCAGGAAGTCAGCATTGAAAGAGAAACATTCCAACAGCTTTTAGCCCGGGGGGAAGCGATGTATGCCTATTCTTCTCCCGCCTACTGGCTGGATATGGGCACCCCCGAGAAGTACCTCCAGCTACATCGAGACCTGCTGAGCGGTAAATGCCGTCATTATGGACTTAACCCGGGTAAAGGCGTGCTCCTTGGCGAGCACACGGACATACATCCTACCACTCAGATAAAGGGGCCGGTAATAATCGGCAACAACTGCTCTATCGGGCGCCGGGTGCAGTTAATCGGGCCGGTGGTTATCGGGGATGGTAGCACCATCCTGGAAGACAGCGTCATTGAGGATTCCGTTATCTGGCGGAATGCCCGACTGGGACCACGGGTCACCCTGAAAAACTCTATCGTGGCTGATAACTGTTGTCTCAACGAAAGTAGTAGTTGTCTGGGGTCGGTGCTGGGTGATAACGTAGCCGTGCTCAGCGGCTGTAAATTGGAACCGGGGAGTAAAATCTGGCCGGGGGAGGCGGTGGGATAAGCAACCTAGCGGTTGCGCGCTACTAGCGCAGATACTCAGGGGCGCGCCTGTGGATTAGCTTCCACTGTATTGGGGCGTAAGCGCTACGTTTACCACCGGAGGCTTCTTGGATTTGTCTTGCTTAAGCACAAATGTTTCCGGGTAATCCTTGAGTAGTGATTGTAGCTTCTGGTGACCATAGGTCCGGGGGTCAAATGCCGGATCAAGCTGACGAAGGCTGTTGCCCATCGTCGCTAAATAGGTCCATTCATCCTCTTTTGCAGCCATCTCGAACCCTTGTATGAGGAGTGGAAGGGGATCGACGGTTTCCTGCTCTTCTTTTTTCTTCTCGTCTATCTTCTTTTTTGATGTCTGTTTACTCACAAGGTTTTCAGAGTAGATGAACTGATTACACGCATTTACGAAGGTCTCTGGTGTCTTTTTCTCTCCCACACCAATGACAAAAAGTCCATCCTCTCTGATTCTTGTCGCTAGCCGAGTATAGTCGCTGTCACTGGAGACGATGCAGAATCCCTGCAGGTCGTTACTATGCAGCAAATCCATGGCATCTATTATCATGGCGCTGTCTGTGGCATTTTTCCCTACTGTGTTCCTGAACTGCTGCATAGGTTGAATTGCATGCTGGTGGAGCGAATCTTTCCACTGGTTCATGTTAGTAGTAGTCCAGTCACCATATATTCGCTTGATGGTGATTAGTCCTGCTTTTGTAACTTCAGTAAGAATCTGAGGTAGAAGGGACGCTTGAGCATTGTCTCCATCTATGAGGACGGCGAGTTTTGGTAGTCTGGTTTGTTCTTCCATCTGTCCACCTCCAGTAAAAGAGACTGTTCAGGGCGCTTACGAATCCCCCATTTCACGACATAATATAGTATAAAGGGAGGGCGACGCAAGCGCCCATTTTAATCATCTTAATAGATAATCTTTAAGGCTATACTTTGAGCGCCACTCGTGCCTGTGCTATAATTTTAGTGGAGATTAACCATGTGGGATAAATTAGAACAGATAGATAAGCGCTACCGGGAGCTGGAAGAGCAAATCGCTACGCCTGAGGTCACCTCCGACCCGAAGCAGCTACAAAAACTGGCTCAGGAGAGAGCCGGTATTGAAGATGTGGTCACGAAATACCGGGAATATAAAGCCACCTCCAAGTCGCTAGCCGAAACAAAGACGATACTGAATGAGAGGCAGGATGAGGAGATGACCGAGCTGGTCAAGCAGGAGATAGAAAAACTTGAGTCACAGCTGGAGAATCAGTTTGAGGAGCTAAAGCGTGCCCTCTTGCCTAAGGATGATAGTGATGAAAAAGACATCATTATGGAAATCCGGGCTGGGGCTGGTGGTAATGAAGCCGGGCTGTTTGCCGCCGACCTCTTTCGCATGTATAGTCGCTATGCTCAATCTAAGGGTTGGGGGACAGACATTATCAATGCTAATGAAAGCGGCATCGGTGGCTTCAAGGAAATCATATTTGAAATTAAGGGTAAAGGCGCTTTCAGCCGGCTCAAATATGAAAGTGGGGTGCACCGCGTGCAGCGAGTGCCGATTACCGAGTCGTCAGGTAGGATTCATACCTCAACGGCGACAGTAGCGGTGCTGCCTGAGGCTGATGAGGTGGAGGTAGAGGTCAATCCTGATGACCTGAGAATTGATATTTACCACAGTGGTGGTGCCGGCGGACAGAATGTAAATAAGGTAGCCACCGCCGTGCGTATCACCTACCTGCCGACAGGTATGGTCGTCGTCTGCCAGGATGAACGCTCACAACTGAAAAACAAGACGAGAGCGATGGCGGTACTGCGAGCGCGACTCCTCGATATAGAACGGCGTAAACAAGAAGAGGAAATGTCCCGGCAACGCCGCTCCCAGGTCGGTAGTGGTGACCGTGCCGAAAAGATACGAACTTACAATTTCCCCCAGGACCGCGTCACCGACCATCGTATTGGTCTGACCCTCCATAACCTGAACCGGGTCCTGGAGGGAGACTTCGACCAGCTTATCGATGCCCTGGCTGCCAATGACCAGGCGCAACAGTTACAGGAGCAACTGGCGTGACCATAAAACAGACCTTGAGTCGTGCCCGGGCAATTCTGGTCGCCAGTAATATCGAAGATGCCCCGCTGGAGTCAGAGCTATTATTAAGGCAGGCTCTCAGAATAGACCGTATCCAGTTATATCTAGCACTCGACCGTGAGCTAGGTCCTGAAGAGGACGAAACACTCTGGAAATTGATTAAGCGCCGCCTTGACGGTGAGCCTATTGCCTACATAACGGGGCAGCGGGAGTTCTACGGGCTTGATTTCTCTGTTGACCCTAGTGTCCTCATCCCCCGGCCGGAAAGCGAGCTGCTGGTAGAAAAAGCCCTCAAACTGGCTCAAGAGCAGGCTGTGTTCACCATCGCCGAGGTTGGTACTGGCTGCGGTGCCATTGCCATCAGCCTGGCGCTCAGCTTGCCACAGGCTAAAATCTATGCCACCGATATTTCAGCCGCCGCCCTCAAGGTCACCCGGTTGAACTGCCAAAAACATGGGGTAGTGGCTAGAATTTGCCTTTTATCAGGCGATATGCTTGCCCCCTTACCTGAGCCGGTTGACCTCATTGTCGCCAATCTCCCTTACGTTAGGGAGGCAGAGTTATCCCGGGTAAATACGCATAATTTTGAGCCTTCTCTGGCGCTGAACGGCGGCGCCGACGGCCTGGAAAAGATAGCCCAGCTATGTAGTCAGATAGGCGACAAGCTCCGTACCGGGGGCAGCCTGCTCCTGGAAATTGGGCAGGGGCAAAGCCGAGCCGTAACTGTCCTTTTACGTCGCCTGTTCCCCGCGGCTGAGATAGAGGTGGCACCAGACTGGAGCGGTATCGACCGGGTAGTGAGCCTGACCGGGCACTGCCGCAAAGGCTTATCGGGTTAGTCAGACAACTAACAGCAGCATTCGTCGGATTGCTCAACGGACACTTCTTCGAGCGAGGTAAGCTCACCAGACCTAATCTTATCCACGAGAAGGTTCCATTGCTCCGAGGTGAGCTTGACTACCTTGTCTCCCTCGCCGATAGTGACCCCATTCTGGGTAATTTCCACGGCAGGACAGCCACATTGTCCGGCTCCGCACAATAATACAAAATGTTCCATAGCGTACCTCCCCTTCATCTATTTACGGAGTATTATAACGACAGCTTTGCCATTTGTCAAGATAATAGTTTGGGGTTATTATAGTCCTTGTCCTACTGAACCGTGGAGATGGTCAGGATGCGCCTCCGAGATTTTGAATTTAACCTGCACGAGCTGGCTGGCTCGATGGGTGATTTTGGCACCCTCCTCCCCCTGGCCATCGGTTACTTTGTCATCAACGGCTTGAGCCCGGCCGGTCTCCTGGTGATGATGGGCCTGGCAAATATAGTCACCGGGGTCGTTTACCGGCTACCGATGCCCATTGAACCCAAGAAGGTGCTGGCTGTGGTCGCCATTTCCCAGAGATGGTCTCCCTCCTTGATTTACGCTGCCGGCTTCGGCAGCGGCCTAATCTGGCTGGTGCTCGCTTTTACCGGGCTAATTCAGAAGATAGCTGCCATCACGCCGGGGAGCGTGGTGCGCGGCATCCAGGTAGCCCTGGGCATATTGCTGGCCATTGAGGGTTTTAAGATGGTCTCTACCGGCTGGATTCTGGGGGCAGTTTCAATAATTATTGTGATACTGCTGCGGAAAAGTAGATATGCTCCGGCAGCTATCCTTCTTATGGTGCTGGGTATTGCCATAGTTGGTTTCCGCGGTGAACTTTCGGGGGCGATTAAATTGGGATTCACCTTACCCCCGCTGACCATCTTCAGCCTGCCCGAAATATGGCAGGGGCTTGTTTTAGCCGGTTTCGCTCAAGTAGCCCTAACGGCGACCAACGCCGTAATAGCTACCAGCGCCCTCATCAAAGAATACTGGCCAGATAAGCCGGTGCCGGAGAAGAAACTTGCCTTAAACATGGGTATTATGAATGTCGTTGTGCCCTTCTTTGGCGGGATGCCTATGTGTCACGGAGCCGGGGGGCTGGCGGGGCAGTACTATTTCGGGGCAAGAACCGGCGGCACTAACATCATTGAAGGGGTAATCGAGATAAGCCTTGGGCTTTTTCTGGCGAGTTCCATTGCCCGTCTTTTTTCTCTTTTCCCTCAAAGCATTATCGGTGCCATGCTGCTATTGGTCGGGATTGAGCTCACCAAGTTTATGAGAAACATTAGACTCCGAGAAACGCCGATATTGGCTTTGACCGTAGGGGTCTCGTTGTTAGCCAATATGGCTCTCGGTTTTATTGTGGCGGTGGGTGTCTACCATATCCTGAGAAAATGGGGAAAGGACAAGCGGTATCTCGGCTGGATGGTAAGGAGAGGATAAGTAAGAGATGCTGCCGTATATTTCCTCATTCTCACTTGCCTCCCCCCACCCCGTGCTCTTTAAGTCCCGGTAAGATTGTTTATCAGCCCTGGAAGGTTGTTTAATAACCCCTCACCCTTTATCCCTCTCCCCTTGAAAAGGAAGGGGGCAGGGCTCTGGCAGGCGGGGGGATAGGCTGTTAAACGACCTCAGCTCGGTAAGTTTGACATCCCCCAGAGGCAAGTGTAGAGTATAAGATAGCGCTGTAAAAATCGCCTGGGGGGGCTGATGGAAAATACTAAGTATATCTGTCCGGAGTGTGGTTATGAATCCGAAGTTGCCGGTTCATGTCCCCACTGTAACGTAATGTTGGTTGCCAGTTGTGCGGTATGTGGAAATCCGGTGGTTGGTGAACATATTCGTTCGGATGGATGAGCGGTTTGCGTAGTCTGTATTGGAGGTAAAAGAGTGACTGACAAAGAAGTAGCTGGTAAAGCAGTGGTTATCTATACTACCCCCACCTGACCCTGGTGCCATCGGGCGAAGGAGTATCTTTCGCGTAAGGGGATTGCCTATACTGAGCATGACGTGGCTAAGGACAGGGAGAAAGCCAAGGAGATGATAGCCAAGTCAAAGCAGATGGGAGTTCCTGTAATTACTGTTGATGATAAGGTTGTGGTTGGTTTTAACCAGAAAGCGTTAGATGGCCTACTTTCATAGAGTGGTTGCCTGGCAGATGAGTTAGTTCTGACAGGTCAGAAGATAGTCATGTATGATTTGATGATATTAGGTGGCGGTCCCGCTGGCCTGGCGGCCAGTGTCTATGCTGCTCGTAAGCGGCTCAATGCATTGCTGATTAGCGTTGATATCGGCGGGCAGGTGAATCTAACACTGGGTATTGAGAACTACCTGGGCTATCAATTTATCGAGGGCCCGGAACTGATAGATAAGTTTCAAACTCAGGTGAGTCAGTATCCCCTGGAGCAGAAAATTGGTTATAAGATTTCCCGGCTGGAGAAGATTGAAGGGGGCTTTGAGGCGATAACTGAGACCGGTGAGAAGTATCAAGCGAAGGTCGCCCTTTTAGCTACCGGGAAGAGACCGAGGCAGCTTAATGTGCCCGGGGAGGCGGAACTCACCGGGCGGGGAGTAACCTATTGTGCCATCTGTGATGGGCCTGTTTTCTCAGGACAGAAGGTGGCGATAGTGGGCGGCGGCAACTCGGCCCTTGAGGCGGTACTGGACATGGTAAAAATTGCTGAGCATATCGACCTTGTCTCGCTGACGCCGTTAACCGGTGATGCTGTTCTGATTGATAAGCTGGGGGAGGCTAAAAACCTGAGCATTTTTACTGAATATCAAACAGAGAAAATTGAGGGGCGTGACCTGGTTGAAGGGGTGCTGATAAAAAATCTGAAGAGTGGCAAGGAAAAACGGCTGAATGTGAGCGGGGTTTTCATTGAAATCGGCTTGGTGCCTAACTCTGAGCTAGTAAAGGGGCTCGTTGAACTCAACCAGTGGGGAGAGGTCGTCATCAACTGTTCTTGCGAAACTTCTATTCCCGGGCTTTATGCTGCCGGGGATGTAACTAATGTACCCGAGAAGCAGATAGTGGTCGCTGCTGGTGAAGGGGCGAAGGCAGTGCTGCAAGCGCACCGCTACCTGCAACGGCTGGCCGGATAGCCATCATAGGTAGGACAAGAGGTGGTAAAAAAGCTAGCTAAGGACGGTAAGACATACTATATTTGTGAAGAATGCGGCTTTGCCTACGAAGAGAAAGAATGGGCCGAGAAATGTCAGGCATGGTGCGCAGAGCATCAAAGCTGTAACCTGGAAATTACGCAACACGCTGTAAATACAGTCTAGGCGCCACGTCTTTTCTTCACCAGCGGCGTAATAATGGGCATCAGGATAATCATTGACAGCAAGAACACCCAGCCGGCACCACCGATACGTTCCACCAGCGTATATTCGCCCGCCAGGGTGGCAACCAGAAAGAGACCAGACGCCGCCAGCGACATACCGGTATAGATGACCGCACTTATGGAACCTGTGATTCAATTGTTTTTACCAACTTGAACCGGTTGAGTAGCGTCGAGTTCGTGACCACAAAAAGAGAGCTCATGGCCATAGCCAGCGCAGCGATTATCGGGTTCAGCAGCCCAAAAGCCGCAACCGGTATGCCCAGCGTGTTGTAGAACAATGCCCAGAATAAGTTTTGCTTTATCTTCCTTATTGTTGCTCGGCTCAGCACGATGCCCGCTGCGACATCTCTGAGGTCGTCCTTAATGAGGATGATACCGCCGGTCTCCTTGGCCACGTCCGAACCGCTGCCCACGGCGATGCCGATGTTCGACTGTGCTAACGCCGGTGAGTCGTTGATGCCATCGCCTACCATAGCTACTATCTTGCCCTCGGTCTGCAATTTCTTGATGACGTCCACCTTTCCGCCAGGGAGGACGTTGGCGATGACCTTGTCAATACCTACCAGTTTCGCTATCGCGTTGGCTGTCCTTTCGTTGTCCCCGGTCAGCATGATAGTCTCAATGCCCATTTTTTTGAGCTCCGTGACCGCTTCCGTTGAGTGGTCTTTCAATGTGTCAGCCACAGCAATAATACCAGCTATCTTCTTATCAATAGCCACTATCATGGCTGTCTTGCCTTGGACCTCAAAGCCCTGGATGGTTTGTTCCAGGCTATCTGTGATGATGCTATTGGTGTGCATTAACCGCCGGTTGCCGACAAGCACTTCCTTGCCCTCAGCTTTTACGATGATACCGTGGCCAGATATGGCCTCGAATGTCTCGGTATCCTTTATTACCATCCCCTTCTCTCTGGCCGCCCGCACGATTGCCTCACCAAGCGGATGCTCTGAAGACTTCTCGGCTACAGCGGCTAGCCGCAAGGCTTCGTCTTTATTATCGCCGATGATATCTGTTACTGAGGGTTCTCCCTTGGTGAGGGTACCCGTCTTGTCAAACACCACTGTAGTCAGTCTCTGGGCCTGTTCCAGGTACTCGCCGCTACGGATAAGGATACCGGCTTCAGCACCTTTGCCAACGCCGAAGAACAGGGATAAAGGAGTGGCAATACCGATGGCGCATGGGCACGATATGATCATTACGGCCACGAACGCCAGAATCCCGGCGGTGAAGTCATCCCCGAGCAAAAACCAGCCTAGAAACGATAGTATCGCGACGGTGACAACCGCCGGCACGGCAATGGCGCTGATCTGGTCGGCCATTCTCTGAATACGTGCATTCAGGGTGGATGCCTGGGCTTCCTCGACCATCTTCACGATTTGCATTAGTGTAGTGTCCGCTCCAACCTGAGTTGCCTTATACTTCAAGCTACCCATTCTATTGAGCGTGGCGCCGATGACATTATCCCCGGGCTTCTTCTCCACCGGTATGCTCTCTCCGGTGACCAACTTTTCATCTATGGATGAACTTCCCTCGGTGACGATGCCATCGGTTGGTATCTTTTCGCCTGGCCTAACTACGACAATTTCGTCAACCATGACGCTTTCGGCAGGTATCTCAACTTCCTGGTCATCCCTGATAACGCGGGCGACATCCGGGCGTAGGTCCATCAGTTTCCTTACCGCGGATGAAGTGTGTGCCCGTATATAGTCCTCGATGAATCTACCGAGGAGTACGAAAGCAATAATGACCGCCGATACCTCGAAGTATACGTCCTTTTCAGCTACAGGTAGCACTCCAGGGAAGAATAGCACGACCGAACTGAAGAGGTAGGCAGTGGTGGTCCCCATCGCGATGAGGACATCCATGTTCGTTGCTCTTGCCTTAAGGGCTGTGTAGGCGCCCTTGTAGAAGCTCCATCCACCGATGAACTGAACCGGTGTAGTTAAGATGAATAGCCAGTAGCCCCAAGTGAACCACGGTAGCTGAGGTATAGGTGCCCAGGTAACTATGGACACTCCTGCCGCTAGAGCGAAAAGCGCGATTACCCGCAGGAGCGCTATCACTAAGACTCCCGACAGGACTAGGGAGACCCGGTGTTTCAAACTCTTCAATTCTTTTTCCGGGTTCAGAAACGTCTGCAAACACTCCTGGGCGCAGAAATAGTACATCCGCCCCCCTAATTCCGCCTTAAACGGTGTGCTCTCGTCTACGGTCATCTTACAAACTGGGTCAATTGGCATAATTTACCTCCACATTCGCTTGGTTGCGTTTGACATATAATGTTAATCTCCCTTTCTAGCCTCATCAGGCCAGGTCTTACCTAGCGACTGGAAGCGCTGAGCTTCCAGTTTCGGCTTACAAGGTTGCCGGAGAGAACCCATGACTAGAAGACGCGATTACATCTGGTGACCGGAACGTCCACCCGTAGTCTGTCCCCCGCCTTTGAGATACTTGGAAGGGTTGGCATCGAAGGCTTTCTTGCAGCCAGGGGAGCAGAAGTAATAGGTCTTGCCCATGTGCTCGGACTTGCCGGCTGCCGTCTTCTCGTTTACATCCATGCCACAAACCGGGTCTTTAGCCATCTTTATCACCTCCTTTCTCAGCTAAATTAGCCTTAGACTGGGATTTTGCTTAGTGTTTCTTCCTGTCATGGTTCCGTCAGCTTCTCAGGTAGTGGTCGCCTGGTAACCAAATACGTCATTGCCACCAGGGAAGCGACCAGGGTTAACATAGCTATTATTTGAGCCTGTTGTAATCCCCAGAGGATAACGTTTTCCTGGCGCACAAAGGTAAGGACGAAACGTCCTAAAGAGTAAAGCGACAGATAGCTGAGGAAGACGAGGCTGTCTTGCTTGAAGTAGCGGCCAAGTTGCCAAACGACCAGCAGGGCTAGTCCATTCCAGATTATCTCATATACGGGATAAGGGTGGGTTGGCCGACCAAACAGACTTAGTGGTATCAGGGCATTAGGATGGGTGTAAATGAAGCCCCAGGGCAGGCTGGTCACACCGCCGTAGGCGTCCCCATTGATAATGCAACCGAACCGGCCGATTATATGTGCCGTCAGTAAGGCTGGAGCCAGGGCATCAACAAGACGACCTAGTGGGATATGCCTTGTCCTGGCATAGGCAATAGTGGCAACTCCTCCTCCGACCAGAGCACCCCAGATAGCCAGGCCTCCCTGCTGGAACTGTAGTATCTGAAGAGGATTAGCGGCGTAGTATTGCCACTGGTCGATGACATGGAATAGTCGGGCGCCGACTATCCCGGCAATCACTGCCCAGAGAGCGAGGGACTGGATTTCCGTGGTGTCGATTCCTCTCCTTTTGCCCTGGTGGACCGCTATCAGCACCGCGGCGACTATCGCCAGCGTTACCGCCAGCCCATACCAGCCAAGCGCAAAAGCGCCAAGGTGGAAGATTACCGGGTCGATATTAATGATAATGCCGCTCATTACCCCTTGCTCCAGGGACCATAGTTTTTGCGCTGCCTATTTTGCCAGGGCGAGAACCATTCTCTGCAATAACAATGGAGATAGCCAATACTGAACTCCTGATAAATCGGCTCATTTTATGTCCTTTGAGCTGGTTTTTCTGCTAGCAGTTTCTCGATTGCTGCAACGGGTACGTGGCCTTCAACAAAGTAATCCCCAATAACCGCCGTATGACAGCTTTCCATATTTGGTGGGATTTGATATTTCCTCTTTATGGAAGACATATCCGCTACGTATCTTGTTTCAACTTGAAAACCTTATTTTTTCAAATAGCCTGACCAGGCTCCACAGCACGGTCAAGTTGGTGATTGAAAGACCATAACCTTGATGTCATTAAAAGTAACGCCGTTCTTCATCTGAGATTCTTTATTGGGGGTAAGGGGTGAGGGGTGAGGGGCAGCCCGCGACCATAATTGTCATCATTAACATGAAGATAGTAAATACCGTACTTTTGACCAATCTGGCCATTATCCCCCTTTTCCCAAAATGAATTACCGCTTCATCGCCTTGCGTATCGTTTCCATCAGTTCCTTGATGTGAGCCTCACCGTGCTGGTCGTGGATAGCATTGGTAACACAACCTTCAATGTGGCCTTGAAGTATGAGCAGAGCCACCTCATCGGCCGCCGCTGAGAGAGCGGTTAACTGCTGAACAATATCGATACAGTAACGGTCTTCTTCGAGCATCTGCTGAATGCCCTTAGCCTGGCCCTCAATTTTCTTCATCCTGGCTAAGAGAGACGGCTTATCCTTGACATATCGGTACTGTCTGATTGCGGTCGACATTCTGTTTAGTTCCTCCTTAGTCGTCATTTGCCATCGCTGCCATCAACTGTCTAACATACTTAATACTACCATGGGGTATTTCCTTAGTCAAGTCTCTTACTTGTGTAAAAATGAAATATCCTGCTACCACTGCAAAATGTATCCTGATGACAGTATGTGACCTACATCACATATCTTGATAATAATTGTCTCGTAGAATAGGTTGTTGGCTCTTATGCGCAAGCGGTAATGTTATGTGATAAAATATAAATAGGCAGAGTACAGGCTTGCCCCAAGACTATCTATCAGAGAGGTGACGATATGAGAAAGGTCTATTTAGATAATGCGGCCACTACGCCTCTCCTCCCCGAGGTTCGGCAGGTAATGCTCCCATTCCTCGATGAGATTTTTGGTAACCCCTCCTCACTGCATGACTGGGGCGATACTGCCCGGGAAGCAGTCGATGCGGCTCGAGTCCAGGTGGCTCAGCTTATCGGGGCTGGTGCCGAGGAGGTCATCTTCACCGCTAGCGGTACCGAAAGCAATAATTTCGCCATTAAAGGACTGGCACTGGCTCAACAAAGTAAGGGCAAGCATGTCGTCGTCTCAGCGATTGAACACTTCTCGGTGCTTCACTCCGCCAGAACCCTGGAGAAATTGGGCTTTGAGCTGACACTGCTTCCGGTAGATAAGCAGGGTGTCGTTGACCCCGAGGAGGTGCGGAGAAGTTTGAGGAAAGACACCATACTGGTCTCAGTGATGCAGGCTAACGGCGAGGTGGGTACTATCGAACCGATAGAGGAGATTGCCCAAATAACCAGGGAGAATAATGTGGTCTTTCACACTGATGCCGTGGCTACTGCCGGCACGATACCGGTCAATGTCAAGGAGCTGGGGGTAGACGCTTTGAGTTTGGCGGGTAACCAGTTCTACGGTCCGAAAGGGGTGGGGGTGCTCTGGGTGCGGAAGGGGGTGCGCATTATGCCCCTGCTCGATGGCGGTGTGCAGGAGGGCGGGCGGCGTGCCGGTACCGAGAATGTCCCGGCTATTGTCGGTCTGGGTAAGGCGGCTGAGATGGCGATGGCCAATATGGCGGGGCGCGTCGCGCACCTCACTCCGCTGCGTGACCGCTTGCTCACCGAATTGCCGGCTAAGATTGACCACGTGGTGGTTAGCGGCCATCCCCGGAACCGCCTTCCGGGTAATGCCAGCTTCTGCGTGGAGTTCATCGAGGGCGAATCCATGCTGATGTTGTTAAATAGCCAGGGGGTGGCTGTCTCCAGCGGCTCGGCTTGCACTTCAAGGGCACTTAAAGCCTCACACGTGCTGATTGCCATGGGAATATCTCACGAGTTGGCCCAGGGTTCGCTGCTCTTCGGCTTTGGTCTGGATAATACCACTGAAGACGTAGACTATGTTCTGGAGGTGCTGCCCCCTATCGTCGACAGGCTGCGGCAGATGTCGCCACTCTATTCCAAATTTATTAAAACAGGTAAAGGAGGCAGCTAGCATGCCGCTTTATAGTGAAAAGGTGATGGACCACTTTATGCATCCCCGTAATGTCGGGGAGATTGAAAATCCGGATGGGATTGGGGAGGTTGGCAACCCCGTGTGCGGAGATATGATGACCTTCTATATCAAAGTGAAAGATGGCCATCTGGAAGATGTTAAGTTCAAGACCTTCGGCTGCGGGGCCGCCATTGCCGTCTCCAGCATGGTCAGTGAACTGGCAATTGGTAAGACGCTTGACGAAGCGATGAAAATCAATGCCCGTATGGTGGCGGCTGAACTGGATGGTTTGCCTAAGAACAAGCTTCACTGCTCCAATCTCGGTGATGAAGCCCTGCATAAAGCCATTGAGGACTACCTGAGTAAACAGCGCCGCACAGGAGAGGGGAAAACGGCCGCCGGGATTGAACCAGCGACTGCTGAGCCGGCACAGCATTGCTACTGCCCTTATTGTGATGAGGAATTAGTTAATGAAGAACTCCCCTACTGTCAGGCCTGCCGGGCAACTCTGAAGTTCTGTTCCGAATGTGGTCAACCTGTCTCTCCCGATACTAAGATATGCCCCCACTGTGGGGCTGAGATTAAAGGGTGAAATTACCGGAAGGAGGGAGATAATGGCAGAAAAAGAAAAGCTAACCATGGCGATTTTAAGCGGAGATATGGAACGGGCTTTAGCCGCTTTTATGCTGGCCATCACCGGCGTCAGTATGGGGATGGAAGTGAATATGTTCTTTACCTTCTGGGGACTGAATATTATTAAGAAGAACGAAGGCGGCATCCAGGGTAGGGGGCTGATGAGGAAGATGCTGAACCTGATGAACCGGGGCGGCTCCAGGAGACTGAAGCTCTCCCGCTTTAATATGTTTGGCCTGGGTACCTGGATGATGAAGAAGCTGATGAAAGATACTAATATGCCTTCGGTCGACGAGTATATCACCATGGCTCACGAAATGGGGGTAAATCTTATTGGCTGCACCACTACCTGCGGCGTCATGGGGATAGCTCCGGAGGAGAAGACTTTCCGCAGTGAGGTCGAGAACTTAAGCGGCGCCACCTATTTCCTGAATCTGGCACGTCAATCAAAGGTGGTCCTTTTCATCTAAGTAGAATTCACTTTAGACAAATCAAGGAGGAGAGGATGAAAGCAGACCAGAGTTTAGACTGTCTGGGGCTTTATTGCCCGATGCCCATTGTCAAAACGGCCGAAAGGTTTAAGAAGCTAAAGAAAGGAGAGGTTCTGGAAGTGGTGGCTGATGATAAGGGGATAAAGCTGGACATGCCGGCCTGGTGCCAGGCTACCGGACACGAGTTCTTGGGGGCGGAAGAAGCTGGTGGCGAAATCAAGGTTTATGTAAAAAAGACCCACGACTAAGCAATACAGTTTTTCATCGGTCTGTGTTTTAGATGCTTTTGGGAGCAGTAAAACACAGAGGTGAGTCTCTTTCTGGGACAATGTGGTTTTTCAGTAGTCTATGCTAGTGTTTTCCTCGTAAATATGGTTAGATTATCTATTATTAGCCACCCTTATTCCTTTTAAGATTCTTCCCGCTCCCAACAACACCAAAAGTTCCCCTTTTATCTTGATTCCTGATTTTCGGAGCAGTGCTTCAAAATCAGATTTTATAAATTTTGAGTAATGTTCGCCTTCATAAAGCTTAACAAAGCGATAAATGAGAAATCTACCAATCTTGTTCTTCGGTAAAGCATAGTCAACAATCATTATCGTCCCTTTTAATTTTGTAGCTCTGACCATTTCTTTCAATGCTTTTTCCCTTATCGTGGAAGGCATCTCATGTAAGGCGAAGGACACGCAAGAAACATCAAAGCTGTTATCCTCGAAGGGTAGATTGGTCGCATCAGCGACTTCAAATTTCACATTTTCATATTTGTTTTTCTTGTCAGCTATTCTAAGCATAGCTTCGGATAAATCAACGCCAGTAACATCATAGCCTCTTTTAGCAAAAGCGAATGCCTGTTTTCCTGTTCCGGTAGCCACATCCAGTATCTTTGAACCAATTTTGGCCTCAGTAAAAGTTACTACTTTATCCCTTACCCTTGAGATGGGTGTAACTACAATATCGTAGAAAGGAGCAAATATATTCCAAAACTTTTTCGTGAGTAGGTAGTATTTCTTTTCCTCTTCCATTATTTTGTCCTTTCGTTTTTTCCTGCCTATTTTCTGAGCTTGTTATACAACATAGGCTTGTTATAAGGGTTTCCATGCGCGATAAAAGGAGAGAGTACCAAATATCGTCATATATCGAGCAGTCTCCTGAACCTGTTCAAAACCAACTTTGCGTATCATATCCGGCAATAAGCCCATTATATTGTCTGAGGTTTCTTCAAGCCTACGCATGATTAGAGATATTAGATACATCAAGGCATTGTGGGGTTTGCCAAATTCAGCTACATGTAATTCTCCATTGTGCCGAAGGACTCGAAACACCTCCGTCAATGTTTGTCTTTCGTTCTCCCGTGTCAAATGATGAAGGAGTAGACTTGAGAGAACCCGGTCAAAGGAAGTGTCAGGATACGGTAGTTCGAAGGCCATTCCTTGAGCAAGAGTGATATCTAAGCCGGCCTCGGCAACCTTCGCTCGAGCGATTTCAAGGATTTTTGGGTCGCCATCGAGCCCAAACACCTCGGCTTGAGGATACATCTTCTTAATGAGGATGGTTAGCGTGGCGGTACCACAGCCTAAGTCAAGTACCCGATGACCCTTTTCAATCCTGGCTTGTTCGACCAAGCGGCGTTTGAAGACAACATCACGCATTGTCCATCGTAGGAAAGGGTCATACAAGAAAGTCAGCCAACTATATTTGAGAGCTGGGATATATCTATTACTATATTTATTTCTCAATAATCTTAACCAAATGATGCCTTCCAAACAGAAGTTCGGGCGCTATCCAGTATCGCCCACCAAACAAAATTTCCCCACTATTACCTTTCCAAAAGCTTATACATGTTTTCATAAGCTCTTCTGAAATCAGGGTCACTCTTTGCCAGTTTGTCTTTTAAGGTATTCATTCTCCTGGTGAACTCCTGAGCGTCTTTATGTCTGACGATATCAGCCCATATTTTTGAGTTCCGCTGGAATCGGGCTTCGATTTCGGCTAACCCGGGTAGGTGCATTTGCAGGGAGGCATATAATTCCGCGTCCTCGGAAAGAACACTCTCAACCAGCATGACCAGCATTTTATAGGTGGTGCCGCCGATGGCGGCCATCTGCTGGAACTTAGCGAAGCCGAGCAGGGTATCGGCCGCAACGATGGCGATAAAATGGGAGAGTCCCAGAATAACCGCCATCATTTCATCGTGTTCCTGGGGGGTCATCAGGGTGACGGCGGCCCCCCGGGCTGTTAAATACTGCTCGACTTTTTCAGCCAGGGCTGTCTCTGGCTCGTTAGTCGGCGTCAGCACGAAGTTTTGATTGGTGATGTCTCCGGCACCGGGACCGAACACTGGATGCGCCCCCAGCACCACCCCTGCTTTTAGATACTTATGCATTGTTTCCACCGGGAATACTTTGATGGATGTGATGTCGATAACTATCTGCCCGGGCTGTAAACAGGGCGGGAGCTGCTTGACCACCTCCTCAAAGCTATCTATTGGCACCGAGAGTAAAACCAGGTCAGACCCCTCAACGGCAGACCTGAGGCTGGTGGTGGCTTCGACCCCCAGCTGCTCCCTGGCTGCCAGCAGCTTCGGCTCGTTGCGGCCGGTGATGATGACTTCTTTGCCATCCTGTAATAAGAAGCGGGCAAACCAGCGCCCCATCTTGCCCGAACCACCGATTATGGCTACTCTCATCTGGCTACTCCACCTGTTTACTGGCTAAAGCTTGATAGATTATCGCTCAAGCCTTAAAGGGGATTTTAACATCTTAGCCACAGGTCAGCAACTCGCCAGAAGTTTTGACCCCCAGCCC
Source organism: Chloroflexota bacterium (assembly GCA_016199495.1). Taxonomy (GTDB): domain Bacteria; phylum Chloroflexota; class Dehalococcoidia; order Dehalococcoidales; family UBA2162; genus JACQGQ01. Next base: position 20,754 of record JACQGQ010000048.1, on the reverse strand, counting down.
CCAAAATATAGATTGACAAAATGTATACACTTAGTATACGCTAGTAAGTGAGGAAGAGTACCCGTGCTGCGCATCGAAGCCCTGGAAATTGATGACCATATAATGGACAAGATTGAGTCCAAGCACAGAGTCTCTTTCGAAGAAGTAGAGGAGGCTTGTCTATCAGAAACACACCATATCAGGCGTAGCCAGGAAGGGCTGTACAAACTTTTCGGCCAGACAGCGGCCGGACGCTACATCCTGGTGGTACTGGTTAATCTGGGAAGAGGAGTTTGGAAGATAGTTACCGCCAGAGAAATGACTGATAGCGAGAGACGGCTCTACAGCAAATCAGTGGGAGGTAGGTAAGATGACCGATATCGACAAAGCAGTGGAGAAGATAGAGCAGGGTGATGCCTGGGAAGAAACCGATGAGGTCGTGCTGGTAGAGGTGAAGAAACCACTGGACAAGGTAATTCCGGTTCGGCTGCCTGCGGACAAGTGGGAGCAAATCAGGGCAGAGGCGAGGGAGCTGGGTGTTGGCCCAACGACACTAGCCCGAATGTGGATTCTGGAGCGTCTGCGCCAGCGTGTCAAAGCCTAAACAATTGATTGAGTGCTTTTTACCCCATCCCCCTGACCCCCTTCCCCTTATCAAGGGGAAGGGGGAGGAATAAAAAAGAGGGGCGAAGCCCCTCTTAACACCTGGTTTTTACTCTATGATATAATGTTCTAGAAGTACAGCGAATTGTCACAGCAACATGGCTATACAATAATACTTTCTAGGAGAAATGCAGATGAGTGACAAGCTTGAAAATGGGAAAGAGCTATCAACATCGGCTTTGGCAAAAGCGCTAGGAAAGAGTTCTCAAGTCCTATTCCAACAGTTGGTAGAGATGGGGCTGATAGTGAGAAATGCGAATAATTGGGACTTGACATCTGCTGGCAAACTTAAGGGTGGCATTTACAGGCAGGGTGACAAATACGTAAAGTACATTGTTTGGCCACAGGCACTTAAGTCGGAACTAGATGGCAGCCGGTCAGATACCTCGAAGCTTCTCCTTACTGCCACAGCAATAGGAAAACATTTCGAAATATCTGCGACCAGAACCAACTCCATTCTGTCTGAACTTGGGTGGATTAAAAAGGGTCTCAAAGGGTGGCTAATTACCGAACTGGGAAAAAGATTAGGAGGAGTACAGTCCGAAGCTAAGGACTCTGGCGTGCCTTATGTACGTTGGCCTGAGTCAATCATTGGTAATAGGACACTTGTTAATAGCATGAACGAAGCCAAAGGTAACATACCAGACACAAGCCAAGACCAGACTCGACATGCTAGTAAGGATGACATAGAGTTTAGAGAGAAGTTCCCAGCAAAACTCAGAGCTACGGATGTTCATCTTGTCAGGTCCAAAGCAGAGTTACTCATTGACAACTGGCTCTACGTGTCCGAAGTAACCCATGCTTATGAGCGAAAGCTTCCGGTCGAAGAAGAGGTCTATTCGGACTTCTATATTCCGACGGGCAAAGTCTATATAGAGTATTGGGGTCTTGACGATGATCCCAAATATTCTTTTAGAAAAGAGGAGAAACTTAAAATCTACAAGAAATATGACTTTCACGTTATTGAGCTTACAGAAAAAGAGGTTCAGAACCTTGATGACACACTACCTCGCTTGCTTTTGAAACACGGAATTAAGACAGAATAGTAAACTCAGACCCGAACGGGCGTCTAAGAGGGGCTTTCGCCCCTCTTTTATTTTCTTCCCCCTCTCCTTTGAAGGAGAGGGGGATTAAGGGGGTGAGGTAGATAACACTATTCTTTTTAACCCTGACGGTGTAAAATCTCAGTAGAGATAAAATTGAGGATTTTTGATACCGGCACTAAATGGCTCTTTATCCTCTGCCTGTTCATCCTGCTGCTGACGGCTAGTCTTAGCTGGGTGACCAGTAGTATCTGCCTTTATCATTAGATGGAGATAAAAGTCACATACAGATTCTCTACGGAAAAACTATAATGTCCCTAATATCTGATACCCCAAAATTAATAAATAAAGGAGGAAGTTATGGAACACCAGTTACCGAAATTGCCCTATGCTAACAATGCCCTGGCGCCCCATATCTCGGCGGAGACTATCGAATACCACTACGGGAAACACCACCAGGCCTACGTCGACAACATAAACCGGCTCATTAAAGGCACTGAATTCGAGAAGATGTCACTGGAAGAAATCGTTCAGAAATCGTCCGGCGGCATTTTCAACAATGCCGCCCAGGTATGGAACCACACTTTCTACTGGAACTGTCTCTCCCCTAAAGGCGGCGCCGAACCTTCCGGGGGGCTGGCCGGCGCCATCAGCAAAAAATTCGGCTCATTCGCCAAGTTTAAAGAGCAATTTACTAATGCCGCCGCGACCCTATTTGGTTCGGGATGGGCCTGGCTGGTAAAGAATCCTGATGGCAGTCTTTCCATTGAAACTAGCGGCAATGCGGGCAATCCGTTACAGGCAGGGAAGAAGGCACTGCTGACCTGCGATGTCTGGGAACATGCTTACTACATCGACTATCGGAATGCCCGAGCTAAATACTTAGAGGCTTTCTGGAATTTGGTGAACTGGGATTTCGTGACCAAAAACCTCAAATAGCCGACCTGTATGAAAAAGGGGGCTAAGCCGTGAAAAAGGTGCTTATTGCCTATTTCAGCCTGGCCGGGATGACGGCGAAGATGGCGGAATATATTGCCGAGGGCGTTCGTCTCAGCGGCCACGAGGCCGTGGTGAAGAAGATAGGGGACATAAAAGATACTGCCGAGATGACAGAATACGATGGCTGTATTTTTGGTGCTCCCACCTTTTCGCTCGACCTGCCCAAACCTATGAAAACGTTCCTCTCGACAGCAGCAAAGGTAAACCTCGAAGGCAAATTGGGCGGCGCTTTTGGCGCCTACACACACGATGTCGCCTACAGACACGATACCCATGCGCCCGCCATCATTTTCGATATTCTGCAGAAGGAACATAAGATGGAACCGTTTGCGCTGGGGCCGTTTAACCTGCCGGAGACAAAAGTGGAAACATCTGAGGGTATGCATGCCTGTCATGATTACGGTAAGGCCTTCGGTGAAACGGTAAGTTCTTAAATTCCTCTTGCTCCTGTGTCTTGCCTGTTACCAATTACAGAAAGCTCTAATAATGTTATGATTATAGCCAGACAAGCCGGCAGGACAGCCAGGATAATACGGCTAAGACAATTGGTAACCCTGTCTATCCTGACGTAAATGTCCGCTGGGAGGTGTGACGATGAAATTTAATGGGGTCAATCACCTGGCAATGGCGACCGGAGACATGGATAAGACTATCCGTTTCTGGAGGGACCTGCTGGGTATGCGACTCGTTGCCGGTCTCGGCCGGCCGGGCTACCGACACTACTTCTTCCAGCTTTCCGACAGTGACCTTATTGCCTTCTTCGAATGGCCGGGGACTGAAGCCGTAGCCAAGAAAGAGCACGGCCGACCGGTGGCCGGTCCTTTTATCTTTGACCATGTTTCCTTCGGTGTTGAATCGGAGGATGACCTGTGGCAACTGAAGGATAGACTGGAGGCAGCCGGATTTCACGTATCGGATGTTATCGACCACGGTTTTATCCACTCAATCTATGCCCATGACCCGAACGGTATCCCAATCGAGTTTTCCCACAACGTGCCCGGAATCGATATTCGAAAAAACCCCCGGATGAGAGACCAGGTACCTTCTCAGATAACGCTGGAAGGGGCGGAGCCTCAAACACAGACGTGGCCCAGGGTGGAAACACCCACGCCAGTAACGGAGCGAGTAGCCTATCCCGGTGCCGGGAGCGAGCTGTTCCACGGTAAGAAGGTATCATAAGAATTGTCATGGCATATTATAGTATGATTAGTGAAAAAGGAGGAGAAAAATGCTAAAAATAGCGACAAAAACCAAGCTGAGCCCTGAGGAAGCAATCAAACGTGCCGTCGATTTCTTCGGCCCTAAGGGCCATGGACTGGCGGTCAAAAATCAGACTGCCGACTGCGCCTACTTTGAGGGGGGTGGCGGTAGCATTAATGTCAACGCCTGTGCCGAGGCGAAGGGAACCTCTGTGGAACTGGAATCCCAGGAGTGGGATTATCAGGTTAAGGAATTCATTAGAAAGATTCACTAAATTCGCCCTGGAGGTTGAGCAATCGACCATGTCGCTGACCTGGTTCAGGCCGTCATCAATAGGCCGTCAGCAATGACTGCCTATGACCATGCTTGATGACGCTATTCAGTGACTGGCTAAAGGATAAAAATAACAGGACTAAATGAAGGAGGAAAAATTAATGGAGGAGATGACAAAAATGGTACAAATTAATCACCAGATTCCAGACCTTGAGCTGGAAGCATTCCACAACGAGAAGATAAAGAGAGTCAAGCTTTCTGATTACAGGGGCAAGTGGCTGGTCTTGATATTTTACCCGGCTGATTTCACTTTTATTTGCCCCACGGAACTGGAGGAAGCGGCTAATTATTATGAAGAATTCAAGAAATTGGGCGCCGAGATATTGAGCATAAGCACTGATACAGTATTTGTTCATAAGGCCTGGCACGACCAATCTCCGGCTATCAGAAAAGTTAAATACCTGATGGTCGCCGACCCAGCCGGGAAACTTTGCCGCGAATTTGGCACTTATATCGAAGAAGAAGGAGTTTCACTGCGGGGCAGTTTTATCATTGACCCTGATGGTATTCTCAAAGCCTACGAGATACATGCCAACAACATTGGTCGCAGCGCCAAAGAGCTTTTGCGGAAACTGCAAGCCGCAGTATTCGTGAGAGAACATGCCGAGCAGGTTTGTCCGGCCAGTTGGCAGCCAGGGGAAGAGACGCTGACCCCGGGGCTAGACCTGGTTGGGAAAATTTAAGTGTCGGAATCTAACCAGGGTAAAGGGGGAAAATAACGGCTTATACGACAGGGGGATATTATGAACTACCTACCCGAAATATATCAGGAGTTTAAGCAGCAGTTCCCTGAGGTGGCTAAAGCTTATGACGCTCTGGCTGTTAATTGTCACGAATGGGGACCGCTCGATGAAAAGGTACGGCGGCTGATAAAACTAGGTATCGCCATAGGACTGAATTCAGAGGGGGGAGTGAGGTCACACACCCGGCGAGCCTTAGAGGAGGGGGTCTCACCCGATGAGCTTCGCCATGCGGTACTGATGGCCTTTACCACCGCTGGCTTTCCCACGATGAGTGCGGCTATGAAGTGGGTCGAGGAAGTCATTGAAAAATCAAAATAGAATAACTCAGACCTTAATTTGAGGCAATCTCATGGCAACACAGTTTACTCTCAACGAGGTCCTGGAAAGGGCGATACAGAAAGAAATCGGGTCGCGCCTCCTCTACATTAGCCTGAGCCAAAAAATGAAAGACCAGGTCGCCAAAGATACCTTTCAGGAATTAGCCCGGCAGGAGAATTGGCATCAGAACCTGCTGGAACAATATCAGCGGGGCGAGCTTAAGGCGGGCACACTGAGTCGAGGGCAGGTCCTGGATTATAAGATTGCCGAACACCTTGACCAACCTGAAATATCGCCTGATATGCAACTTAAGGACGTTTTCTTGCTGGCCGCCAACCGGGAAATGCACTCCCATGAGTTGTACCAAGCTCTTGCCGGCATCCATCCTCCCGGAGAAATGAAAAGACTGCTTGAGCAGTTGGCATCACAAGAGCTGGAACACAAGCAAAGAGTGGAATTTCTCTACACCGAGGTTGCTTTTCCGCAGACCAGTGGGGGATAAGGACACATCGGAGATAGTAGAGCAACCGCCGCCCACTGACATTGCTTGACGCTCCTATCTCGAAGCGCTATCTTATAAAGCAACAACTTAACAGAAAACAAAAGGAGTAGTCGCCATGAGAGTGAAAGTAGTCTTTTACAGCATGTACGGTCATATCTACCGGATGGCTGAGGCAATGGCGGAAGGGGCCAGGGAGGTTGATGGTGCTAGGGTAGAACTGCTTCAAGTTGCCGAGCTAATTCCCGACGAGGTATTAGAGAAATCGGGAGCAAAGCAAGCCCGTCAAGCCTTCACTCATATCCCCATAGCCAAACCGGCTGATTTAGCTGACGCCGACGGTATTATCTTCGGGGCGCCGACTCGTTTCGGCAATATGTGCGCCCAGATGCGTAACTTCCTCGACCAGACCGGTGGCTTATGGATACAAAACGCTCTCGTCGGTAAGGTGGGCAGTGTCTTTACCTCCAGCGCCACCCAGCACGGCGGCCAGGAGACGACCATCACCAGCTTCCACACCACCCTACTTCATCTAGGCATGGTCATCGTGGGGCTACCTTACTCCGAGACCCGCCAGATGACCCTGGAAGAGATAAGCGGCGGCAGTCCCTACGGTGCCAGCACGATTGCTGGCGGTGATGGCAGCCGCCTGCCCAGTGAGAACGAACTGGCTATGGCTCGTTTCCAGGGCCGTCATGTGGCTACCATTGCCAAGAAACTGGCGGCAACCTGAAGCGTTTCTCAACGGGGCGAGATGACCGATAATCAGAAAAATAGTTTGGCGCCAGCCCAATTCCTGGTAGAGAACATCGAACTCTTACCGAAAGGAAAAGCCCTCGATGTGGCAATGGGTAACGGACGGAACACAATCTACCTGGCAAAAATGGGTTTTGACGCAGCCGGCGTTGATATATCACCTGAAGCAGTAAATGAGGCTTTGGCCTCGGCGCGGCAGGCCGGCGTTAGCATCCGCACACAAGTCGCTGACCTGGAAAGTAACTACCATATCGAAAAAGACGCCTATAGTGTGATTATCTGCTTCAATTATTGGCAGCGCTCGCTGATATCACAGATTAAAGACGGGTTACGGAGGGGAGGAATAGTCGTCTACGAAACCTTTATTATTGACCAGGCTCAGTTTGAGAAGCCAAAGAACCCCGCCCACCTGCTGAAACATAATGAGCTGCTCAACATGTTTCGTGATTGGCGCTGTCTTCGTTACCGTGAAGGAATCATTGGGGAGCAAAAGGCTATCGCAAGTCTAATAGCTCAAAAAGTATAGCCAGGCGGCATTGTCGCCAAGAACAGAGCTTCAAACACCCCCGATGAGTCTCTCTTTTTTATCACCTCCCGGGAAAGTGGCACCTTTACGGATGCTCATGCATCTCCTTTTATGCTATCATCAGAATAGTAGTAACGGTGGCACTAGCTGGGTCCGACTCAGCAACGTGCTGAAGGGCTAAAGGCAGGTTGAAAACCTACCAGGAGAAGCGCCATTTTGACAAAACCCCGGAACCGCCCTGGAGGGATGACCAGGATAAAGGGCAACACCGTTTTGTTGTCCAAAAACACCAGGCTGCCCATCTCCATTATGATTTTCGGTTGGAAATTGGTGGCGTCCTGCAGAGCTGGGCGGTGCCCAAGGGCCCTCCCCTTAAACCTGGTGTCCGACGACTAGCCATCAAGGTAGAAGACCACCCCGTTGACTACATTGATTTCGCCGGGGAAATCCCTCAAGGAGAGTACGGTGCCGGTAGTGTCGAAATCTGGGACAAGGGTGAATTTGATTTGAAGAGGGAGTCCACTGATATTGTGGAATTCTCGTTGAGAGGTAAGAAGCTATCAGGTAGTTATGCTTTAATCCACACTGCGGATAAAAACTGGCTTTTTATCCGCCGCAAAGAAGTCTGAATAAGGCTTGGTTTGTTCGCAGTCCGCTGCCCCGAATGAAATAGTATAAAATCTCAATGGGGATAGAATTGAGAATTCTTGCTACGACCACTAAATGGGCTTTTATGCTCAGCCTGCCCGTACTACTGCTGACGGCCAGCATCGGCGGGGCGTTTAATAGTCTCTGGCTCTATAAATATGGCTTTGCCCGATATGAAATTAGCCGGAGCACGGGACTGGCGGTAACAGAACTGGACAAGGCGGCCAGAGGCTTGATTTCATACTTTAACTCCGCTGAAGAATCTATCAGTCTTACCGTAGTCAAGGATAGCCAGCCATTTGCGCTATTTAACCAACGGGAGATAATTCATCTCAGTGATGTCAAAGCGCTCGTCTGGCTGGATTACCAGCTTTTACTGGGGACACTGATTTACGCTTCAGGCTATGTCGGGATTAGTCTCCTCTGGCGAAGGAAAAGATACTGGCGGCGGCTGGCCCGGGGGGTGGTTGGTGGCTGTAGTCTCACCCTGGCTCTGATGCTGGCCCTGGGGTCAGGCACGCTGCTCGGTTTTGACCAGCTATTTTTGCAGTTTCATTGGCTCAGTTTCGCCAATGATTTCTGGCAGCTTGACCCGACCCGAGATTACCTGGTAATGCTCTTCCCCCGGGGCTTCTGGTATGATGCCACCCTGTTCATTACCCTGGCGACAGCAGGTACAGCCATAATTTTGGGGGGAGTGGCTGGGGGTTATCTGCTAAAGCTCAGAGTTTCCCGGGATTTATCCTGATAATCTGGTCATCCTCAGCCGCGGGTAGACCGCGTCCATCGCGATTGCTGGTCAGGATGTAGAGCATATTATCCGGCCCGACGACAACATCGCGCAGTCGGCCGAAATTCCTGTCCAGGTGACGCTGCAGCGTCACCCCTTCATTTTTGATGACCGCCTGATACAAACTCTGCCCGCGTAAGCCGACAAAAAAGAGAGTGCCGTCAAAAAAGGTAAGCCCCGATGGCGCCCAGGTTTCCTGGCCGCTGTGAATCAGCGGACTTTCCAGACCAGTCTCTGTCTCGTCGCCACGAATCACTGGCCAGCCATAGTTATGACCCGGCTTAATCAAGTTCAGTTCATCAGTAGCACTGGCGCCATGCTCCACTGCCCACAGTCGTCCCTGAGAATCCCAGGCCAAGCCTTGAGGATTACGATGCCCAAGAGAATAAAGCGGCGAGCCGGGGAAAGGGTTATCGGGTGGAATGGTGCCATCATCTTTCAGGCGTAGAATTTTCCCGGCTAAGGAATCCCTATCCTGAGCTAAATCAGCCAGGGAAGCATCACCGGTGGTGACATAAAGCATCCCATCGGGACCAAACTTTATCCGTCCACCATTGTGGTTAGCGGCGGCTGGAATGTTATCAAGGATTGTTTTCCCATCAAGCAGGGCATTATCTTTTTTACTAAATCTGACTACCCGATTAGCCAGACTCTCACTCCCTTGGTAGGTGTAATAAAGGTAAATGAAGTGATTGCTGGTGAAATCAGGGTGCACGGCAATACCCAGTAGCCCACCCTCACCACGATGAGCCGTCTCCCCAACAGTCAGCAGGGGTTCGGCTAACAAGCCTTCTCGGGCATCAATCAGTCTTACTCTACCGGCCCGCTCGGTAAAAACAATGCTGCCATCAGGCAGAAAAGCAAGCGCCCAGGGGATTTCCAGCTTTTGCGCCAGGGAGACAGCTAATGGTATATCTTCTAAAGCTGGGGCTGCCACTGGCGGTATGTCTTCCAGAACCGGGACTTCGGCTGGTGGTGCCGCCGGCGGCACTGAAGGCAGGTCGACGAGCCGGCTGGCCCTGAAATTCCACCAGATAAGCCCGGCTAAGACAGCCAGGACGATAGCCATAACGATAATACCCAGGTAAGCTTTTCCGCTGACGAATTTCACGATAGCTTCCTCATATTCCTCATAATTGAGTCAGATTACCCCAGACAGACCCTTTCATTATACTTCCCCCCAAGGGTTTCGGCTACGATACTCCCCCCACCTGGATTCCGTATCAAGTCTTGTCCTGTACTAGATACAGGAACGGAATGACAATTCTCGGACAGGCGGCTAGTCTATTATAACTATTCAAGCTGGAGATTACGAAATGTCGTCATGACTTCAGTTACGTAAAAGAGTATTGACGCAATTACGCAATTATGCTATAGTTATCCACCAGGGAGGGAGCAATGCCGGTTATCTGTATCGCCAACCAGAAGGGGGGAGTAGGCAAGACAACCACGGCCGCCGCCCTGGCTCAAGGTTTAAGCGAATTCGGCAAACGCGTCTTACTGGTTGACTGGGACCCGCAGGCCAGTCTTACCATTACCCTGGGATTCAATCCCGACAACCTCAAGAGCACGGGGTATGATGTTATGGCGAGCATCATCAACAAAAATAACGGGAACGTCTCAATCCATGACGTTATTGCCCCGACAAGCAACCCGAATATCGACCTTATCCCGGCAAACATCGAGCTATCACAGGCACAGCTTGACCTGGTGACAGTACCTTCCCGGGAACTAATGTTAAAAGAGATGCTCCAGCCGCTACGCCAGTCTTATGATTTCATACTGGTCGATTGCCTGCCCAGCCTCGGGCTGTTGACCATCAACGCCCTATCCGCCGCCGACAAGGTAATTATACCCCTGCAAGCTGACTTCCTGGCGATGAAAGGGCTGGCAATGTTACTGGCTACGATTATCCGGGTAAAAGACAGCCTTAATCCGGCCCTGGAGATTTCGGGCATACTGTTTACCATGACTAATCCCCGCACCCTGCACAGCCAGGAAGTTATCGCCGTTACCCGGAGAGCCTTTGGTAACAAGATAAGGGTGTTTGATACCCTTGTCCCCACCAGTGTTCGCTTCAAGGAAGCCCCGGCCGCCGGCCAGTCAATCCTGACCTATGCCCCTGATTCCGCCGGAGCCAATGCCTATCGACTGCTGACAAAAGAGGTGATGAAATGAAGAGAGCCCGTGTCACTGAGGAACTTGCCTACGGCAGCGCCCTGGAGCGCCTCACCGGCGCTGACCGGTCAGCGCCGGCACCCCCTCAAAAGGAGCCGAACGAGTTACCTGAGATTGCCAGGATAAAGCTATCCGTATTTCTCAATGGTGCCGAAGATGCCTACCTTGAAACCTTAGCTTCAACAGCCAAGTTCAGTGGCGGCAAGAAGCTTAGTAAGACGAGGCTGATTGCGGCAATGGTCAGGGCTTTCAGCGCCACCAATCTGGATGTACGCGGGGTTAAGACCGATGAGGAACTTTTCAAGAGAGTAACTGCGCAATTGCGTCAATGAGTAATTACGCAAACTTACCTGATAGGACGAGATTCCCTGGCAACGTATGATATATTAAGGAGGTAACCATGAAGGTAATCCAGATAGACCAGGTGGCAAAAGAACCACCGACAAACTTAAAGCTGTTTACCGGCCCGGTCACCATGCAGACGGTTGTCGACACAGAACTAAGCAACAAGTTTTCGGTGAGGCAGGTAAACTTCGACCAAGGCGTAAGGAATAAGTTCCACAGCCACTCCATTGAACAGATACTCATTGTTACCAAAGGAACAGGGATAGTCGCCACCGAGAATGAGGAAGTAACGGTGCGGCTGGGTACGATTATATTTATTCCGGCAGACGAGAGTCACTGGCACGGCGCGGTTAAAGACTCCACCTTCTCCCATCTCTATGTCATGTCGCCCGCTCAGGAGACAACGCAGCTCGAGGATTAAGATTTACCTCCTGGCTTGTGGCAGTGCCCGGAAAAAACTTCTAAGAGAAAGAGTGGCTAGAGAAAGAGTGGCTATTGAAAATAGCCGAAAGTTCCGCACGCGGGAATAGGGCGGGAATAGGAAAGAATTAACAAAATCTGACCTGTCCCTGCAGTGATATTGACGATTCTTATTCCAGCAGATATTATCTGTATTATCTGACAAACTTGCCCCAAAATATAGGAGGTACGCTTTAATGCCCGTATCAGTCAGCAAAAAGAATATTAAAACCTACGTTGAGGAGATTTGTGCCCGTTCGCCCAGGTATGCTGGAACCGAGGGAGAAATCAAGAGTCGTGAATATATTGTGTCTGAAGGGGAAAAATTAGGGGTCAATGTTGAGCTGGAAGAGTTCGAATATATGCACTATCTTCCGCTAAGCTCCAAGCTGGAGACTCTGGCACCGGTTGAAGGTGCTCTGGACAATTTTCCGTTGCATTACGCTGGGAGTGGTGTGGCTGAAGGAGAAGTGATATATGTGGGTTATGGCACCAGGCAGGGGTTTGATTTTTTCAGTAAGCAGGGCATAGCAATTAAGGGTAAGATTGTGCTGGCCGAGACTATCGGTACCTCCCTGGCTTATTCTCTGGCTCAGCAGCATGGTGCTAGCGGTGTTGTCATTCTTACCGATGCCCCTGACAATCTCTGTCGCGCCGGTACGGCTACAATGAATCGTGAAGCTGGACAAATTCCGGCTGTACTGGTTCCCGTATCTGTTGGCCGCAAGCTTCTAACGTTGATGAGTAGCGGGCAACTCAAATTACGTATTAGCCTGAATGGTGCATTCTCAAAAAAGACTTCCTCCAATATTATTATGACTATTCCCGGGACAACTATCCCCGATGAACAAATAGTCTTAAACGCTCACTACGATAGTTTCAATCTAGGGAAACATGCCGCTGACAATGCGGCCGGGTGTGCCGCGCTTCTGGAGTTGCTACGTATCTTTAGCAAGCGGAAATCCAGACGCACCATTAAGGCTATTATGTTTGGCGTCGAAGAGATTGGTCCTTTCTGGGGGTCTTTCGCTTACGTCGATAGGCATGCCGATGAACTGCCAAATATCAAGGCCGTGGTTACCTTTGGTACCTTGGGAAACCCGTATGACTTCACATTCGAGCTGGCGACAACTAAAGAAATTCGTGCCTTCGCCTTAAATGTGGTTGAGCAACTGGGCTATGAGGTTAAATACGGTGCCGAGCCAATGCCAGTTTCAGACCATGTTCCTTTCCAGGTCAAAGGGGCTATCCCGGTTGTCTGGCTCATGGGGAATCTGGGTATTTTTTATCATACGGCCGGGGACAATCCGGAAACCCTGGATTACGATAAGTTGAAGTCACTGTTAGATATTGAGGGACAAATTGCTTATGAGCTAGCTACCCGAAAACATCTGCCTTTTTGATATATTAGGGGCAGGAATGAACCGGCTGTATCATATCAGTGGTGAAGGTTTCTCTCTTCAAAATCATAGTGACCTGTCCCCACACATATTTGTAAAGGACTTTTATTTAGGCTAAACTTAAATTAACCGTAAGTCACCTGAATGGTAGAAGGTTAAATGGAAAACATAAGCCCGTTTGAAATCACTCCGGAACATCTTTACCTTTCCCGTCACCAGTTCCTGTCCCGTCGCAAGTTCCTGACGGGCATTAGTGCCCTGGTTGCCAGCGCCCTGTTTCTCAGTGCCTGCCGCAAGCAGGATTTTCTGTCGGGTCTGGGCGGCAGCGATAATGTTGAACTGACACCGGCCGCCAGGGGCGAGCCGGGGGTCACCGATAATACCGACCTGGTACCGTCAGGTAAGGACGAGCCGGGGGTCACCGATGATACCGACCTGGCACCGCCAGCCAAGGACGAGCTGGGAGATGAGCTGACACCTTACGACTCCATCGTAAATTACAACAACTTTTACGAGTTCACCACCGAGAAAAAAGGCGTTGCCCGCCTGGCACGAGATTTCAAGACCTCACCCTGGACGGTAGAGGTGGGGGGAATGGTCAACAAAGCGCAAACCTTTGACATTGATGACCTGCGGCGAAAGTTCGGCCAGGAAGAGCGAATTTATCGTCTGCGCTGTGTCGAAGCCTGGTCTATGGTCATTCCCTGGCTCGGCTTTCCTCTCGCCAGGCTATTGAGGGAGGTCGAGCCAACAGCCCAGGCCCGGTATGTACGCTTTGAGACGCTTTATGACCCGGGGCAGATGCCGGGCCAGCATAGTAAAACCTACGCCTGGCCATACGCTGAGGGACTGCGTCTGGATGAGGCTATGCACGAGCTGACGCTGCTGGCTACCGGTATTTACGGTAAGCCTTTGTTACCGCAGAGTGGCGCCCCGGTCCGTCTGGTTGTGCCCTGGAAATACGGCTTTAAGAGTATCAAGTCAATCGTGAAAATTGACCTGGTGGCCGAAATGCCGACTTCTCTGTGGATGGCCGCCGCTCCCCACGAATATGGCTTCTACTCCAATGTCAATCCAGATGTGCCTCACCCCCGCTGGTCCCAGTCCAGTGAGCGCCGCATTGGTGAAGTTAGACGCCGCTTGACCCTGCCCTTTAACGGCTACGCCGAGGAAGTCGCCCACCTCTACCAGGGGATGGACTTGAGAAAATTCTTCTAATGGGCAGGCTGAAGACACATTGGCTCCAGATACTTACCCATATTGTATCCCTGCTGCCGCTGGCAATACTCATCTGGGATTTCAGGCAAGACCGATTAACCGCCAATCCGATACAGGAAATCACACTCCGGACTGGTAGCTATAGCCTGATTCTATTGCTACTTTCCCTGGCTTGCACACCGCTAAACACTATGTTCGGGCTTAAGTCGGTATCGCGGTTGCGGCGCCCGCTGGGGCTTTACGGATTTATGTATGCCTGCCTGCATACGCTGAACTTTATCGGGCTGGATTACGGTTTTAACCTCAATTTGCTCCGAGAGGATGTTTTCGGGAAAGCTTATATCTGGGCCGGTGTTATCGCTTGGCTGGCACTGCTGCCGGTAGCGATAACCTCTACCAGGGGATGGATAAAGCGATTGGGTAGAAACTGGGAACGATTACACTGGTTGGTCTATCCCGCCGCCCTGTTATCCGTGTTTCATTTTCTGCTGCTGGTTAAGGCCGACAGACGTGAACCACTGCTTTACGCCGCCGCCGTCGGTTTGCTCCTGCTCCTTCGTCTGCCCGGCGTCAGGAGGGTGGTGAACAAGCTCCGTGACCGCCTTAAGTTCCCGACTTTCTTAGCGCACTCAGGCTAAACTAAAGTCGAGCGAGGCGGTCTGGTGGGATAGCTCTGAGAAGGCACAGAATCGGTTTCTAGCCCTGGTAGACTATTCTTTGGAGTTCAACTATCATTCACACTACATTCACCCACACAACAACACAACAAGGGGCGAGTGTGGTGGGTGGGGATTGCCAGCCACAATGCCTTAAAATATGTAGGCGCTCATCGCCTAGGGTAATTATGCAGCGCAGGTATCGCAGCTGGTGGCGCCACAGCTAGAGCAGGAGCTTCCCCCTACCGTAGCAGCTAGCCCGCTTTCATTCGTGGAGAAGCAGGCAAAAACAGATAATACCCGTTCGGCGCTCTGATGGCAGCCGGGGCAGGCAGCCCCCTCAGCCGCCTGGCTTAGCGGGCGTAATAGCTCAAATCTGGACTCGCAATCAGGGCAAACATACTCATATATCGGCATCTTCTCACTCCTATGATTAGTTTAAGCATTTTCCGATAGTAAGTCAAGGAGGGGGGTCTTCGGTAACAGTTTGATTTGACGCAATACGGTTGATGCCGTATCTCCCCGAACCTCACGAATCGGCTAAGCCCGGTTCAGATACATGTAAGATAATGTCTTCTAACCTTAGTATAAAAAGCTCCAGTTCTCACACGAATTTACGGATATCGGTCACCTGGGCTGGGGGTTTGGGGGGCAGGATAAAAAAGGTGATGACCCCGCCAACGGCGAGTAGTGCCGCTAATAAGGTGAAGGCATTAATATAGCTGCCGGTGCTATCATAGACATAGCCGATATAGATAGGCGCGGCCATGCCGACGGGTGTTAAGAACATCGATGAGAAGCCACCGATGGAACCGAGGGCTTTCCGGCCGAAGTAGCGCGCCCTTAATAGAGATGCCAGGACCAGGCCTCCTCCCGTGCCAATGCCACGGAGAATAAACCAGACATAAATCATGGCGATACTCTGATTTAGCAGGAAGGCAGTCATCCCCACAGCTTCTAGCAGATAGGTTGTCCCCATTATAAATCGTAAGTGTTGTTTCTTAAGACGGTCGGTGATAAGTCCACCAACAAATCTGGAGGGAATGCTGACTAATGCCATCAGTGCCAATATGCCCGCCGCCCTGAGTGGGTCAATCCCTCTATCAGTGAAAAAAGGTATACTGTGGGTGACAATAGCTGTCGTCGAAAAACCATGGACAGTAGAGGCGACAATTAGCAGCCAGAAGGCCGGTGTTCTTGATGCCTGCCTCAGAGTAAACTCCACTTCCTCGACCTCAGCGGCATACTTTATACCCCGGTCTATCATTTGGCTGGTGTCTCTGGCCTGTTCTTCCTCCACCCTGGCGCCATCGGGCAGTAGCCCGTAGTACTCCGGTCGGTACCGTTTAAAGAAAAAGAAGGCAAGAGGCAGTCCGACAACCAACATGACTATCCCGCCAATCAGACAGGCCATCCGCCAGCCCTGAGTAACTATCAGCCAGGCAATAAGGGGCAACACCAGCACCCCGGAAAGCCCGCGAAACACCCATCTGATGCCTTGAGCTAAGCCTCTTTGCTTGACAAACCAGTTTGCTATTGCCTTATCCATCGGTAGCATGAGGGCGATATTGCCACCTGTCCCCATTATAACTCCCCAGGCAACATAAAAAGCCCAGAGCGAGTTTATGTAGTACATTAGTATCAGGCCGAGACCCAAAAGGAAGACACCGAAAAAGACGACCCACTTCGGGCCAAATCTGTCGGTGAGCCCGCCCGCCACTGGTCCCTCTATGCCACCGAGCAGCCGGTTAATAGCGACAGCGACCGATGTTACTGTCCGGTTGAAGCCCAGCTCAGAGGCAATTGGTTTGAACAACGCCGAGATGCCGTAAAGGTGGTAGCCCAGTCCCCAGAGGTTTATAATGCTGCTGGCGAGAACTGTCCACCAACCGAAAAATATCCTGGGGAATCTCCTTCTCTTAATCAAGCAAGCCTCTCTCTTCAGATAAGCTTATGCGTCATCCACAAAAAGCTTAGCTCTGGTGGCTATGAGTGTCGAGAGTAGCTTAGTTTCGACAAATATAAGCCAGGGGTTTTGACAAATATACACACCATTAAGTGAGGAAGTCAACTCTTAGTCTGAGATGTGATGTCTATCTCATAAACTTCACCCCCCTAATTTATATAACCCCATCCCCCTGTGTCCCCCTTCCCCTTGATAAGGGGAAGGGGGAGGAATAAAAAAGAGGGGGCTTCGCCCCTCTTCACACCTGGCTGTTAGTTTGAGATATTTTTGGTTGAACAAGTTGGACGAAAGAAAGAACTTTCAGGTTAGTGTTTGCTCTGAATTGTCGGCTGACAAAAGGTTAACGAAATTTCTGTATCGATTAGCTCCCCCGATAACCTGGTATTCGCCTATATCTATTCGCTTCTATTATGAACCGAGTATTAGGCCATTGACGACGGTCTGCCGGCAAGTGAATTCGCCCTTGTAGCATATTTCGCATCTGGTTTAATCCAGCATGAAGATTTTCATTAGTTAATTCATTGACTTTTTCCTCGTTGAATAGCATCAAATAATCCTCATTAAGGAAAATGAGTCCGCTATCAAATGCTCGATGCATAGTAGGTGATAGCGCAATACCATTGGTAATATGCTCACTACTCCTTTCAGATGGTACAGGAAGGATATGAGCTGCGTCGACGAGTTTCAGTTGTGCTCTAGTTACTGCGCACCGATGCTCGTATGCATTCAGCACTTGTTGCCGAAAATTTGCATCTCTTGAATAGCGACTTACAGTTGCAACTAGTGTCTGCCTTTCTCTAGCTAGTTCCGCTATGTCTTGCTGTGTTATCTCCTGTGCTTCTGCTGCCCGTTCGAGTAACCTCATTGTCTGCACATCATTTCCGTACTTATGTAGAGCATCCGCGCTACGAACATAGTTTAAAAACTGGTCTGGTCGAACTGCTACAGCAATTTCTAGGTTAGTCTTTGTGTTGAAGGCCAGCCCATTCTGAAGAGCTTCATTTATGCTACGTATGCTGATTTGTACTGATGGAGAACCTGTCGTAAATGTTCGATGCCGTCTAAGGTCAAATCCTGCAAACATTCCGAGGTCAGGGTAAAACCCCATAAGAACCGTATAACCACTTGGATTCAAACGTAACGGTGAACTGACAGACGTTATTTGAATCCGATACTCGTTAGGTAGTGATACTCTTCCTCCATGGGTAAGTGTCCAGATATATACCCAAACGGAGAACTTCTCATCCAGATATTCGACAAGAAATTCACGCGGGTGTGCCTGGTCTGACCTTGATAAATAAACAACAGAGCCCCCGGATTGCTGAATCGCATCCAGAATTGAAGTCACTAGAACAGACGGCCTAACCGCAGGCATAAAAAACTAACCTTTCATTTCTCTTTTGTGGGTCGCTTTCTGCCACCATCTCTAAAAAGTGGTTCATCATTCTCGATTCCATTCCAGAGAACTGAAGGGTGAGATATAGTATATGATGGCACCTTCATCTTCCCATTATATAAGTCTCCTCGAAATCTTGATACCCCGCCTTCAATATACTCTTTCACAATTTCACAACAAATCCACTTTCTACTCAATCTCTCTGCGACTTCACCAGTTACGCATGACCCAGCAAATGGGTCAACCACCATGTCGCCAACGTCTGTGAGCATCCTGATAAAGTATTCTGGCAATGCAGCAGGATACCTAGCTGGATTTGGCTTGAGACCGTGTGCCTTACAATATCGCAGATAGGCTGAATTACTCTCGGTATTGGCAACTGCAATCAAATTTGGTGGAATTGATGCTTTGTTGTCTATGGAAAATTTCTTACTAATATCATGTCCGCTTGGCCTCAGTTTTGCTTTGTAGCCGTTTTGGAGGAGTCCCTTCATTGATTCACTGTATGGAATAAGTACTCTTCGGTTATTCGCTTTTGGCCAGGGAGTAGTTGATAGCCACCAAATGCAGTTAACCGCATCCTTGACCCTGACACGTCGAATATTTACCCATTCCGCTGGCGTAGGCAGTTTTGAAGGATTCCACCAAAAAAACTCCTGTGCAAGATGAAAATTGAATTCTTTGCAGAGCATTACTAAAAGTTCATAATGGTACAGCGAACGCGTCGGTTGGTCAGGTATCCAAGCCCCTCCAATATCAATTACGAAAGAGCCTGTCTTTTTCAGGATACGATGAAACTCTCTGGCAAAAGGCCTGAACCATTCAAGGTATTCATCAGCATCAACATTTCCATACTCTTTCTTACGAACCAAACCGAATGGGGGAGAAGTCATTATTAAATCAACTGATTCAGATTCCAGCGATGGTATCAATTCTATAGAATCGCCTAAATATATTTTACCCAGATTAGTCTTAAAGAAAGGAGAGGGCAATTTTTTGCTTATATTCGCCTCACCCTCAATAAGCCGAAACTGATATTTAATTTCGTCCTTCATTGCTTATAGCCTAGAGCAAACAACTGATATTCTAGTTCTTACTTCCCTAACAATGACTTTCTATATTTTACCAATATAATAATACTTTTCGACGAAAAATGGAATGTCTTACCACAAATGTTTCCGACCACTGTTGCTAAGTCAAGAATAAAAACACAAAACACAGCTTTTTCACTGTGCTTCGTTCAAATCCAATTGGTAGCCCACATTGGATTCGAACCGGAAGGGGGGTCTAAGAGGGCGGTAGCCCTCTTCTTTTTCTTCCCCCTCTCCTTTGAAGGAGAGGGGGATAAAGGGGGTGAGGTTGAAAGGCTAATGATGCCGAAGGTATTGGCTTTGCCACAGAGAGGTTTCAAAGCAGTAGCCAGACCGGCTCAGAACCCGGTTAAACTATTTTTCCAAACTATCTAGCGGAATGGGGAAAAACATTCTATAATTAAGAGTATGGGAAATACCCATTGCCTCAAATTAGAGTTTGCAGGAGGTCGCTAACATGCCTTATGGCTATAATGGGCAGCTCCTAAGGGTTGATTTATCTTCGGGTAGCACATCGGCGGAGGTGCTTGATGAGCTATTCTGCCGGAGGTATATCGGGGGCGCCGGCTTTGTTGCCTACTACCTGCTCAAGGAGCTGGCGCCGGGGATTGACCCCTTAGGTGCCGAGAATAAACTAATCTTTGCCCTGGGCCCGGTAACGGGGGTTTCGTTACCGGGCAGCGGCCGTAACTGTGTTGGCGCCAAATCACCGCTAACCGGTGGCTTTGCCAAGTCAGAGGTCGGTGGCTTGTGGGGTGCCGAACTCAAGCACGCTGGCTATGATGCCATTATTGTTGAGGGTAAAGCGGAAAAACCGGTTTACCTCTGGATTGATGACGGAGAAGTGAGCATCAGGGACGCCGGTCACCTCTGGGGCATGAAAGCTAAGGAAACAGAGCAGACAATCAAAACTGAGCTAGGGGATAACCTGATTCGAGTGGCGACAACAGGACAAGCCGGGGAAAATCAGGTGCGCTTTGCTTGTATTGTTAATGACCTCCATAACGTAGCCGGCAGGGGAGGGACAGGCGCGGTCATGGGTTCGAAGAACCTTAAAGCTATCGCCGTTAGAGGTCGCCATCAGCCCCGGGTGGCTGAGCCTGAGCGTGTCAAGGAACTCAGGCAGTGGCTCTTAGCCCACCGGGAACTATGGGCATCGTTTCATGAGCTGGGCACCGGCGCTGGGATGGAAGCCGGTATGGTTAGCGGGAATTTACCGGTTCGTAATTTCCGGGATGGTGAATTCCCTGACGCACAAGGTATCAGTGCTGAGGCGATAAGAGACACCATCAGGATTAAGATGGATAGCTGCTATGCCTGCCCGGTTCGCTGTAAAAAAGTGGTCAAGGTGGATGACCCTTACTTTGTCGACCCTGCCTACGGCGGCCCCGAGTATGAAACTCTAGCGTCATTAGGTTCTAACTGCGGCATAAGTGACCTGAAGGCTATCGCCAAGGGAAATGAGCTTTGTAATGCCTATTCTTTAGACACGATTTCAACCGGGGACGTCATTGCCTTCGCGATGGAGTGCTTTGAGAACAAGATTTT
>JACQGQ010000047.1 GCA_016199495.1 Chloroflexota bacterium | reverse complement strand
CGCCTGGGCCGTACGCTGGTGCCGGTCAACTTCGGCGACCTGATGACGGTGATCTCCCGGCGCCCCTGAGAGAGGCTGGTTGGTAAGAAAATGGAGCGGGAGACGGGACTCGAACCCGTGACAACCTGCTTGGAAGGCAGGAACTCTACCAAACTGAGTTACTCCCGCTTAGCGATGAAGGCTGTGAACAGTTCACAAAAGAGCTTCTAGAGAAGTTTATCAAATCCAGGGCATCAGGGTCAAACACCCGCATTGCCTCATAATAAGTGAGCCCACATTGGATTCGAACCGGAAGGGAGTTAAAGAGGGGCGAAGCCTCTTTGCCGGGAGTCTGAAGGTGTCCCTCAGATACAAAATTCTGCCCCTTTCCTGGCCAGAGCCTGTCCTGAGCGAAGTCGAAGGAAAGGGGGTCAGGGGAACGGTCGAAAGGGGTTTTCAGCACTCTAACGGAGCGGTTGCGCAGCAATCGGTTAACCCTGGCTAAGTTTGCGTCAGCGGTGGCGCTGTGGGAATTAGAAATGCCCCGCTAATTATAAGCTGAAGGCTAGTTCAAACGTCCTGGGTCTTATCTATCGTACAGTACTGCCCTGATATGTCACAATCTGAGTGACTGTGACCGAATGCAATATTGTCTCATTCTCCTGAGAGGGTATGACTCAGGAGAATCCTAAATGCGATAGCTAGTAGTATTATGCCCCCGAGTGCCTCAGCCCGTTTACCAATTATTTTACTCGCTCTATTACCTACCAAAAAACCAATCGTTGTAACCAAGAAAGCAACCGCACCTATAGTTAGACTAGCCACGGCAATATTTACCTTCAAGAATGCAAAGGATAGACCAACAGCTAATGCATCAATGCTCGTTGCTACTGATAACGTGATAAGTAGAAGACCTTTCGTAATATCAACCTCTTTGCCCGGGCTATGTTCAGGACGAAATGATTCCCAGAGCATTCGGACGCTTACAATTGCAAGCAAAGCGAAAGCTACCCAATGGTCATAATCCGCAATGAATTCAACCATGGTTCTGCCAGCCAACCATCCAAGAAGCGGCATCAAAGCCTGAAATAGCCCAAATGAAAAGGATACACGCAGTAATCGTGGCCAGGAATGGTTTATGTTTGAGCTACCACCGCCTAGAGCTACGGCGAAGCAGTCTGCTGATAAGCCTATAGCTATCAGAAAAATAGATAGAAAATCGCTGTTAATCACCGATTAAGTATGGCACATCAAAGGATGGTTTGAAAATAACCCGGGAGCGGATATTCCAGCAGCAGCCGAACGCTCTCAGAGCGGGAACGGTGCTCACCGCCAGCGTTCTGGTTAAAGCAGCGATGACTCATCACCAGGAAGGTGGGCGATTCTACTTCCTACTTTTTAAGGCTGGGTATGGTTGATAAGCTGGAGTAGAGCATCTATTGGAGGTCAGAGGCACGATGATTTTACCACTGCCGGCAACTAATGCCAATACCTTGGCGCCTCGCGGCAGGCAGCGCAAGCTATCACCTGGGAACGATTTTCTATAAATAAAGAGGTGGACTTTTAATCTGCCCACCTCTTTATTTTATGCCTTGCTTTCTGGGAAAGACGTGTTATCGCTAAAGTCTCATCCTATTCTTCGGGTAATGTCTGGGCGTGTGCCAGCAGATGTATGGTATCATCCAGGCTCCAGCCAGTTACCAATGCTGCTGGCATTGTAGTGTTCGGTTGGCCATGGCGCACCTTGTGGACGAATTCCCAGGGGTTGTCGAGGGCAATCGTTCCCACATACTCCGGCTCCTCGGCCGAGCCGAAGTTTATCAACTTCCCGTCGGTGCCGTGGCAGGCAAGACAGACGCTCTCATAAAGTTGAGCTCCGTGGGCAGCATCCTCAGCACTGACCGCGATAGGTTTCTTGGTAGCAAAGTCTATATATGGATTCTCGTTTATTAGACTCTGGCTGAGGAAGGCAGCCAGACTGGCGAGGGAACTCTCATCAAGCACTTTAGAGAAGTCATGGCGGACATCAGTGCTCCCCTTCAGAATCTCCAGAAGTTGCTCTTGCGACTTTGATATACCGGCGTCATAGACCCCGACAAACCCGGTATAGTGAGAGCCTTTGCTATAGGCGCCTCCTTTCCCCTTGTAGTCCCAACCATGGCATTCTTTACAGCGCCAGGTGTCGTTACCCGTCCTGGCGTTGGTGGTCTGAAGTGCCCATAAAGGTTGATTGCCTGCGGGAGCAGTGGCCTTGGTCTCCCTAATCCAGTTATCGTAGAGCCTGCCTCCTTGAGCAATGCTGGCAACAGTCGGCGGCGCCCCTCTAAGTTCCTCACGGATGAGGGCTTTAATCTCTTCGGTCGAGGGCGTGGCCCCCGGAGGACCCACTGGGCCGGTACAGCTTGCCAGTACAGCCACCAGCAGAATACTGACAATTCCCCCTATCGCCACTAGCAGGTACCCTTTTCTCCCCGAGAACTTAGCCGATTCCATACTTCCTCCTAATTAGATTAATCAGATTGCTTAGATTCTACCATACGGAGCCGAAGGTGTGTGCTGACCTGCAGGCTAGTTTTAACCTGTCCAATAGGCTAGTATTTTACCTGTCCGAGAGGTCAGGAGACAGAGCTACGCGAGGCAGGTTGCGTTACCGGGATGCGAGGGAGGGACTACCGGCTAATTCGTGAAAGGGAGGAAACTACTCGGCCCCCCTCCCTGGACCCGGGCCGCGACGTGCGGCGTAGGCTATCACCTGGGCACGATTTTTCAGGTGAAGTTTGTCCAGGATTTTACGGAGATGGTACTTCACCGTGCTTTCAGTAATAAACAGCTCAGCCGCTATCTCTCTGTTACCCTGGCCAGCGGCAACGAGCCTCAGCACCTCGGTTTCTCGGGCAGTCAGGCTCTGGTATTGGACCTCGCCGGGCTTGGAAACGTTGGGGTTACGGGAGAACTCCTGCAGCATCCTGGCGGCCATTCTGGGGGAAATGGGCGCCTCACCACTAGCAACACCGGCGATGAGTTCGAAGAAGATGTCGGCTTTTAGGTTTTTGAGAAGGTAGCCTGAGGCGCCGCTCTTGATGGCTTCGAACAGGTCCTCCTCTTCGTCAGAAACGGTAAGCATTACTACCTTCGCCTCGGGGACATCAGCCTTGATGAGCCTGGTCGCTTCTAAGCCATCCATATTGGGCATGCGGATGTCCATCAGGATAAGCTCGGGCTTCAGTTCCCCGGCACGCGCCACCGCTTCAATACCATCGCTGGCTTCACCCACCACCTCGTATCCCCTGGCTCGCAGCAAGCTGGCGATGCCGTCACGGAACAGGTCATGGTCATCAACGATAAGCACTCGTGGCATGTCGGTCACTCCCCAGGCCTTGAGATGTCCACAATCACCCTGGTGCCGCGGTCTGGTGCAGTATCCAGGATAAACCGGCCGCCGACGGACGAAGCCCGTTCCCGCATAGACTGTAGTCCCATCTGGGGCCAGGGTCCGTGTGCCAGACGCGCCGGGTCAAAGCCGCGACCGTCGTCTTCGATAACCAGACGGCAGCCGCTGGCATTAAAAGCGAAAAGCACCCGGGCTCTAGTGGCACGTGCGTGCTTCCTCGTGTTGGCGAGCGCCTCCTGGATAATACGAAGGAGCTGAACCTCGATGCGAGGGCTCTGGAGAAAAGGCGTACCCTCCACCTCCAACTGTGCCGGGAGTTCAGCCAGGTCGGAGAAGCGCTGGAGGTACTCTCGCAGACTCTCCATGAAGGGACGTTTCTTGCCGTTAATCCCCAACGCCAGGATGGCTTCCCGCACGTCATCGTAGGTTTCCTGAGCCGCTGCTTCCAGTTGCTCCATCTGCTGAACTGCCGTCTCCACCTGCCCTGTCTTGAGCAGTTCCTTCACCGCTTGCGCCTTAGTATTCACATATCCCAAAACCTGCACCAGTCCATCATGCATCTCCCGGGCTAGCCTCTCCCGCTCAGTGGTAACAGCCAGGGTTTGCACCTCCTCGTGCAGTTGGGCATTTTCAACAGCCACCGCGATGTGCTCGGCCATGAGGTCGAGCAACCGGCGTTCGTCCTCGCTGGTGAGGGCTTCGGGGTCCCGAGCCGCCACCGTAAGCACTCCGATAGTACTCTCTCCCCGACGAAGGGGTATGGTATAAAAGGTCTGGAAGCCCTCTGCCTTCACCTTGTGCCTGAGAAAGGTGGCATCGTTAGGGAGGCTATGAGTCAAGATAGGCTTCCCGATTTGTGCTACCATTCCCGGGTAGCCTTCCCCTATGGATAGGCGGGTGATTTCGGCGAAGGCTTCTTTGGCTTCGCCCTCATGGTAGCGCAGGTGCACAACGCCCTGCGGTTGGTCTACCAGCCAGACCTCAGCCGCCTCGCCGGTGGTAGCCTCAAGGATGGCTTCCAGGGCAGCGGGAATAACCCGGTCCATGTCCATCGATTGCTCTACCGTTCGTCCTATTTTCAACAGTGCTTCGGTTTCCCTGGCCTGGCGCGCCAGTTGCTCATTCTGGTGAAGAATATGGGACTGTATACGGCGGAAGATACGGAGCATGAGGAAGGAGAAGGGGATAATCCCCACCACCATGACAATGGCCATCCCGAGGTGCTCCTGTTCATGGGTGAAAAAATGCGCCCCGTGGGGGAAGTAGCTGAGTCCGGCCACCAGCACCACGAAGATTGAAGGTGCCAGAATGGCAAAAAGGAGCAAACGCTTTAGTCTTATCATACCCTCTCCGTGGTAACCAGGTTTATTATACTTATACAATATTGAAGCTATTCTAGCATAGCAACCACCTGTACGCCAATTTAATACGGAGTTATCCCTTCATTGTGCCATTTCACGGATAGATTCCTTTCACCCTCTGCCATGAGCCTCAGGGAATCTTAATATCAAGACACGACAGTACTGGGGGGTAAAGGGTAGTTGAGCATCTATTTGAGCAGCGCCTTCCTACCGGTAACTTCGTGTTTAATATACCATTTCTGGATAGCCTCAATCACCTCATCAGACTGGTCGCAGACTCTGACCAGATCGAAATCGCCTTCGGAGATAAACCCTCCGGCTAAAACAGAATTCCGCAGCCAGTCCAGAAATCCCTTCCAGAATTCACTGCCGAATAGTATTACAGGAAAGGGTTTAATCTTACAGGTTTGCATCAAGGTTAGTACCTCGGTCAGCTCATCAAGCGTACCTAAGCCACCAGGCATAATAACAAAGGCGGCGGCGTATTTCACGAGCATAATTTTGCGGGTAAAAAAATGGTTGAACGTTATCGACTTTGTAGTGTAGGTATTACCGGCCTGTTCTTCAGGAAGCACAATATTCAGCCCGACCGACGTAACCCCGGCTCTTTGCGCCCCCTTGTTGGCCGCCTCCATTACACCCGGGCCACCGCCAGTTATGATTGAGAAGCCAGCCTGCCCCAGCCGGTAGGTAATTTCCTCCGTCCGCGCATAAAGCTCCTCGTCGGCTCTGAGCCTGGCCGAGCCGTATATGGTCACTGCTGGCTCTATACCTGAAAGTTTATCGAAACCTTCCACGAATTCGCCGATTATGCGGAACATGCGCCATGATTCTTCTTTGGTCAGTTCATTTATTTCGTATTCGTACGGCATATTACCCCCTCTTAAATAACGTGCCCCGCTTTATTTTTTTAGGACAGTCCCCTCTGGCAAAATAATATACCTTGCCATTGACCTAGCCTTGTATGCGCCAGTGCATGCCGAAGCCCAGCCCGCCAAAGTTGGCCTCTTCGGAAAAGATTGCCACCAGCGCAATAGCTTTGCCTAACGATTTAGCTTCAGCTTTCTGCGCTCTTTCTTATTTTTAGTTCCAGGTGCTCCAGTTGCCCCTCATCCAGACCGAAAAAGTGTCCTATCTCGTGGAGTAGTGTGATGCCTACCTCAACCTCCATCTCAGCGTGGCTACGGCAGGCGCGTTCAATTGGCCCCTTATAAAGAGTGATGCAATCGGGCAGGATAGTGTCATCCCATGAGCGCTCGACAAGGGGTACCCCCTCGTAAAGCCCCATAACTTCCGTCATATCAGCGGGGGGTTCGTCCTCTATAACGACGGCCACGTTCTCCAGGTAGTGCTGAAATTCCTCCGGCAGGGCTGCCAGTGCCTTTTCTACCAGGTGTTCAAATCCTACACGGGATAATGCGTCTTTTCTTACCATGTCTGCCTGCCCATCCGTCTATTCCGATATGTACCTGGCCCCTTACTCATACCCGAGGTGTTCAGTAATCCAATCAATTTCAGGCTCCTGGTTGTGAAATTCCTCCGAAATTCCTCCGATGAAGAGAGCGTCGCTTACTTAATACGCCTTATCATGTTACTAGACATCAACCGGTTCTGCAAATATACGTAGAACTTTGCCGGCTGTGATATAATAGCTGAATTGAGGTTATACGAGGTGAGCCAAGTGAGTTTTGAGCCGGTAACGGTATATCTTGGTCTCGGTTCAAATTTGGGCGACCGCCAGGACAACCTGGACAGAGCATTGGATTTTCTCTCACGAAGGTTGCGCCTGGGACAGGTTTCGTCCATATTTGATACTGAGCCGCTAGGTAATGTTAATCAGCCGCGTTTCCTTAATCTGGTATGCCAGGTCTATACCAGGCTGGCGCCACTGGGACTATTGGCGCTGGCTAAGGGCATTGAGTTGAAGCTGGGGAGAGCACCCCATACATCTAATGCCCCCAGGCCTGTGGATATAGATATCCTGTTTTATGGCGACCAGGTTATGGCAACCCCAGAGCTGGTTATTCCTCACCCCAGGCTGGCGGAAAGAGCCTTTGTTCTTACCCCCCTGGTTGAGATTGCCCCTGACCTGGTTCATCCGGTAAGCGGCAAGACTGTTAGAGAACTACTACAGGGAATAACCGAGAAGCAGGGCGTGCTGAGATGGGAAAGTACTTAAGGAGGCAGAATGTACCAGATATCTGTCGAGCAGCATTTTGACGCCGCTCATTTTCTCAGGGGCTATCAGGGCAAGTGTGAGGCATTGCACGGGCATCGTTTTGGAGTCATCGTCAAGCTCAGAGCCGCCGGGCTGGATGATATCGGTCTGGCTTATGATTTTACGCTACTAAAACAGCACCTGACTGATATCCTCTCCCGGTTTGACCACACCTGTCTTAATGATGTGCCACCATTCGATAAAGTAAACCCCTCCTCAGAGAATATCGCCAGTACAATCTATGCCGAGCTTCAACCCAGGCTGGCGGGAGACTCCGCTTCTTTATCGTCTGTCGAGGTGTGGGAATCCCCGCAGACTGGAGCAGCCTATCGCCCCGATTAGCCGCCCTGGGCTGGTGGCAACAGATTCGGGATGGCCGCCACAATCGGGTAGCGCTGGTGGCACTTTGGGCAATACAGGGAGCCGGCAACTATTTCCTGCTCGTCTTCTTTCTCTACGGTAAGCTCAAGCTCTCCCCGGCACACTGGACAGGCCAAAATCTCCATCAATTCTCGTTTCACGGCTCGATTATACCACAGAGCACGATTATCTTGCTCAACTTTGATTTGCTTTTTCGGAGGGGTGAGCATACAATCAAGACAAGAACCAGGTAATATGGTATACTCTTCTGGACTAGAAATACTCTTCCGGGGCAACTGTAATCCAAAAACCTGTTGAGGAGGTGTAAAAAGTGGATTTTTCTTTAGAATATACTAAGGAGCAGGCAGAATTTGCTAAAGAAGTACGTCGATGGTTGGATGAGAATGCTCCCAAGGACTTGGTTAGCCCGTGGGACATTCGCAAAACGAGCCCCCAGGAATGGCAGAAACGACGTGAGTTTGCGCGCAAGCTTGGTGAGAAGGGATGGCTTTACCCACGCTTCCCTCGCCAGTATGGTGGTGGTGGTCTAGACGTCGCCCATACCTTTGTCGTCAATGAAGAGATAGCTAACAGGAATCTAGGACCTCCCCCTCATTATGATTCTGGAGGTTTAGCGGCACCGGCGATTCTAAACTGTGCCACCGAGGAGCAAAAGAAGCGTTTTCTACCCTCCATGCTTAAGGGTGAAGCGACCACCTGGCAGCTTTTTACCGAACCGGATGCCGGTACAGACGAAGCCAATCAACAGACAAGTGCCCTTCGTCACGTCCGTGAAAAGGACCATTTCGTAATAAATGGGGGTAAGATTTTTGTCGGTAGTATTTATGGTCCCCCAACCCAATTCTTGTTACTGACTAAAAGCGATTTCGAAGCCCCCAGACATGGCAACCTGGCCATGTTTCTGGCACCGGCTAATTTGCCGGGTATTACCATCCAGCCTCTCGACCTGTTTCCTTCGGGTATTTTTGCTCAGGTTGGCAGTGGGCCGGGTCGTAAGAACTCTGTTTTCTTCGACGATGTTAAGATTCATGAGTCCTATTTAATCGGGGGAGACCACGATGGCTGGAAGGTTGCCGATGCTACTTTAACGGTCGAGCATGGCGGTGGTGAAAGGGTACCCCGGATACCACGGAATCCTGTCGTAGAAAAGTTCTTCGCCCAGTGTCAGAACAACCCGAATGTCATCAAGCGTTTGCAAGAAAACCCGGAACTGCTTCACAGTGTGGTCGATGTTTATATTGGTGCTCAAATAGAGCGCCTGTGGACTTTGAGGAACTCGGGGCAACCCATACGGGGAGGCGGCCCACAACTTTCAATGTATGGAAAAATGTATGGTGCCAGGCTGGCGACTGTTATGGCCAGTGTTCTTGGACCCTATGCTTTTGCCGATGATGAATGGGCACTGGACGATGGTATTTTTGAGACTGGTGAACGCAATGCCGTCTGCTTTGCCCCTGGTGGTACCCCGGAA
Source organism: Chloroflexota bacterium (assembly GCA_016199495.1). Taxonomy (GTDB): domain Bacteria; phylum Chloroflexota; class Dehalococcoidia; order Dehalococcoidales; family UBA2162; genus JACQGQ01. The sequence goes on along the minus strand of JACQGQ010000047.1, from coordinate 3,836 downwards.
GCCCTGAAGATAGTTATCTCTCGTGGGCTTGGTATTGGACGGTAGATTATAGGGACTACCATTAGTCTAGAAAGTCATGCTTAATTTTGGGAGGTAAATATGAGTTTAGACCTGCAGCTCACTGAAAGCGAAGAGATGTTGAGGAAAACAGCGCTGGATTTTATACAGCGAGATGCCCCGAAAGAAGTCATTCAAGCCTTACAGGAGACCGATACCGGCTGTAGCGAGGAGCTCTGGCGGAAGGCAACGGACATCGGTTGGCTGGGAGTTATTATTCCGGAGATGTATGGCGGGACGGAGAATCCGCTGACAACTGCCGGTGTCTTATTTGAAACATTAGGCCTGGGTCCTCTTCCCGGGCCATTTTTTTCCTCCGGGATATTAGGTAGCTTAATCGTCTTAGAAGCCGGCACTGAAGAACAAAAACAGCGTATTCTACCAGCCGTGGCTGCGGGGGAACAAATCTTGACTCTGGCGCTCACTGAACCTGAGTATAGCTGGGAGCCAGGAGCCGTGCAGACAACCGCTGAAAGTAAAAATGGCGATTTTGTTCTGAACGGGGTAAAGCTCTTCACCATTGACGCTCAAGCAGCTACCCATTTTATTGTTGTCGCCCGCACGGGGAAAAAGACCGTCCCGGGTAAAGGGCTCTCTCTCTTTCTGGTGGACAGTAAATCTGACGGGGTCTCAGTGCGCCGGATGCCGGGTTTCTTTGCCGGGAGGAACTGCGAGGTAAAGCTGGATTCGGTGAAGGTAGCCCGGTCGGCTATGCTTGGAAACAAGGGGGAAGGGTGGCCGGCTCTAAGGCAAGCTATTAACAAATCGATACCTGTTCTTTGCGCCTATAAAGTAGGCGGTTGTCAGGCTGTCCTGGAGATGGCACTGGAATATAGTCGTATCAGGGTGCAATTTGGTCAACCGGTTGGTCGTTTTCAACGAGTTCAAGACATGATTATCGAGATGTTCAATCATTTGGAAGCTGCCCGCTGGACTACTTATGAATCCCTGTGGAAGCTTGACACGCAGAGACCAGCCACCGAGAGCGTCCATCTGGCAAAGGTAGTTTCCAGCGAGGCTTACTGGCAAGTATGCACACTAGCCCATCGGGAATTCAGTGGCGTTGGCTACGCCAAGGACCATCCACTTAGCTTTCATACCAGGGCGTCTCGTTACCTCTATAATTACCTTGGTGACCCTTCTTATCACCGCCAGCAGATAGCCCGGCTCTTGACGGGCTGCTAGCTATTGGCCGGTAATGTCCAGTAACGGTCAGGGACAACTTAAGTGGCGGCTAATTTCTTCCTTACCTCCGAGAGCTGCCTCAAATGTGATTTTTCCTCGGTTATTACCCTGTTTACCGTCGGATGGACCCGCTGGGGCAGCGCCTCTTTCATCTCGTAGTAGAATAATATCGAATCCTTTTCGGCACCGATAGCTAGCTCCAGAGCTTCAATATCACTCTCCGCTTTGGTCGCCATCTCGCTGGTTATCATCTCATCGGTAAACACGGCGTTGTCGCTCAGTGCCTGAAGATAAGCATCATATTCCTCAGAGTCAACCTGAGCCGGCTCGTATTTGTCAGCTTCATCAAGCATCTTCTGGAAAACTTTAACATGATACTGTTCCATACGGGCTAGACGCTGAAAGACATTAGCGGTTTCAGCGCTCTGGACCGACTTTGCCATGACATCATAGAAAGCAATACCCCGCCTCTCGATACCGACAGCTATCTTTAGCAGCTCGCTGGCTGAAAGAGAAATAGGCATTCTAAAACACCTCCTCCGCAATTTATTGAGATAAAAGTCTCTCTTCTCAAGGCACTGTGAAATTCGCTGGTGACACTTTACCCGGCTACTTACCCGGTCTGCTTGAGTTCATGATAACTCTTGATTACCTCGTCCACCGAGGCTTCATCTTCCAGAGTGGTGATGTCACCGATACTAACATTATTAGCTACCGCCTTCAGAATTCGCCGCATAATCTTACCACTTCTCGTCTTGGGTAGTTTGGTAACAAAATAAATCTCGTCAGGAGTCGCCATTGCCCCGACTATATTCCGCATGTGTTGAGCCAACTCTTGCTTCAGGGTCGGGGACGGACTAACCCCATCATTTAGCCGGGCAAAGATGACGATACTATCGCCTTTTATCGGGTCAGCTTTGCCCACGACGGCGGCTTCAGTCACCTGGGGATGAGAGACAGCCGCATTCTCCAGTTCAGCAGTACCGATTCTATGTCCAGCAACTTTAAGTACCTCATCGCTCCTGCCCAAAATCCAGAAGTATCCATCCTTGTCTTTTACAGCGTAATCACCGGTGTAAAAGATGCCGGGGAAGCGTGACCAGTAGGCTTCCTGATAGCGCTCCGGGGTGCCATGTATGCCCAGCAGCATTCCCGGCCAGGGCTTCTTTATTACCAGCAAACCCCTTTCTTCAGACGGCATTGGCTTGCCGGCTTCATCAACCACATCAGCGTTTATCCCAGGTAACGGTAATGTGGCTGAGCCCGGCTTCAAAGGGGCACGTTCTATCCCGGGGGCAGGCGATATCATAAAGCCACCGGTCTCGGTCTGCCACCAGGTATCAACGATAGGGCATCTCTCACCACCGATATGCTTATAAAACCAGAGCCAGGCCTCCGGGTTGATGGGTTCCCCGACACTGCCCAGTAATTCCAGGCTACTAAGGTCATGTTTCTGCGGCCACTGCTCACCATATCCCATCAACATCCTGACGGCAGTCGGTGAGGTGTAAAATATGGTAACCCCGTATTTATCAATAATGTGCCACCATCTATCGATGGTCGGGTAGTCTGGAGCGCCTTCATAGATGACTATCGCTGCCCCGTGTGCCAGCGGGGCATAAACAATGGCGCTATGGCCGGTGACCCAGCCGACGTCGGCAGTACACCAGTAGACCGATTCCTCTTTTATATTAAAGACCCACTGGTAGGCGGCATAATTGTGCACCAGGTAGCCGCCGGTGCTGTGAACAATACCCTTGGGTTTACCGGTAGTACCTGAGGTGTAAAGTATGTAGAGCGGGTCATTGGCTTCTACTGGCTCTGGAGTAACCAGAGGTGTCTCCTCAGCGAGCATGTCATGGAGCCAGCAGTCTCTGGCTGGCTCCATATCGACCGGAGCATTGACTCTACGAACCACGATAGTCTTCTCCACTGACGGACACATCGCCAGGGCTTCATCAGCTATCTGCTTCAGGGGGATAACCTTGCCTCTCCTGAACCCTCCATCGGCCGTTACCAGTAACTTGGCACCGACATCATTGGCTCTATCAGCCAGCGCCTGAGCGCTGAAACCGGAGAAGACTACGGTATGGATGGCACCAATCCGGGCGCAGGCCAGCATGAAAATAGGTAGCTCCGGTATCATCGGCAGGTATAAAGCAACCCTGTCTTCCTTGCCCACTCCGCAATCTTTGAGAACAGCGGCGAGTTTGTTGACTTCAGTGTACAGCGTTGAGTAGCTGAAAACCCGGACATCACCCGGTTCTCCCTCCCAGTAGATGGCTACCTTACTCTTGCGCCAGGTCTTGACATGGCGGTCGACGCAGTTATAGGAAGCATTGAGTTGCCCGCCGGCGAACCAGTGGGCAAACGGCGGTTTCCATTCCAGCACCTTGTCCCAGGTCTTAAACCAGTCTAAGTGGCGTGCCTGCTCGGCCCAGAATTCTTCCGGCTCGTCCATCGACCTCCGGTAAAAATCGTGAAATTTTTTCAGAGGCAAGTATTTTGACTGAAACGGCAGTGATAGTTCAGCCATAGTTTTCTGTCTCCCGATAATTCAACACATTAGTCAACTGGTCTCGTCTTCATTAGCT
>JACQGQ010000055.1 GCA_016199495.1 Chloroflexota bacterium | reverse complement strand
GCAATGGTCAAACGGTAGGTGGCAATGACCAGAGGCAGCGCCTCGTGCATAGTTAACCTCTTAACCTAATTATAGCACTCAGTTGCTGCCTATTTATAGTAGAGGGGGAGCCTCCCTTAAACTCTTCTTATAATATTTACTCCCTGTCAACCCCCCAGCGTTGTCAATGATAGCCTGATGCTAACACCCAACCTTTTGGTCAGACAAGGAAGTGCTCTTTACCTATAGATTCTTCGCCCACTCCACGGCGTTGCGGAAAATCTGGAAGCCGTCACCGTACTGCCTGGCACCAAGCCTTGTCCACTGCGGGTGCTGAGTCCCCCGGATATGACGCTCCGGATGAGGCATCAAGGCAAAAACACGTCCTGAGCTATCACAAATGCCGGCAACATTACCGGCGGAGCCGCTGGGATTATGGGGATAACCGGCGCTGATGTCTCCCTGCTCATCGGTGTAGAACAGGGCTATATTCGACTCGGTTAAGGCCCCGCTAAGGACGACAAGTTTGCCTTCACCGTGAGCCACCGGAAGATACAGGCGGTCTATTCCCCTGGTGAAAACACAGGGACTTGGCTTGTGCACGCCCAGGTACACCCAGCGGCACTCAAATTTGCCTGAATCATTATTGGTCAGGGTCAATCGCGGTGAAGCGTCCTTTAGTTCCGGCAGAAAGCCGGCCTTTACCAGTGCCTGGAAGCCATTACAGATGCCCAGAATCAGCTTGCCGTCTTCAACAAACCTGGTGATGTCTTCGCCGAGCTTAAGCCTCAGCTCATTGGCGAGCACCTTGCCGGCAGCGATATCATCACCGTAGGTAAAGCCTCCGGGAACGACCATTACCTGGTAGTCAGCCAGCCGCTCTTCACGGCGGATTAGCTGATTGACATGCACTAAGGCGGCTTCGGCTCCAGCCTGCTGGAAGGCAAACATCGTCTCAGCGTCACAGTTTGTCCCCGGCGCCCGCAATATCAGTGTTCTTACTCTACCCATCAGCTCTCACCCTTTACTTTTGTAATCCTATCCCCCTTAATCCCCCTTCCCCTTGCCAAGGGGAAGGGGGAGGGTTTTTCTTAAGAGGGGCTTCGCCCCTCTTAGGCACCCCCTGCTATTGTTAGAGAGATTCGCCCCTCATCGACACCCCCCTGCAAGGTCTCTCAGTTCAAGCTGGCTTAGTTCTCTGTGACCCTTCTTTTTACCACCGCAGTGGTCTCTGCCAGGACTCCTTCAATTCGCCAAGAGATTTAGCGATGATTTTTCTACCAGCCACCCCGTATACTTCCAGCATCTCGGCATCAGTAACCTGACCAATAACCGCCAGGCTGGTGCCGCCCATTATCTGCTCAAACTCGTCCTTGTTCTCTGGTGCCACTTCCACCAGGAAGCGACTGTTCGATTCAGAAAAGAGGATGTAGTCATCCCGCTCAATCGGCTCTCCCAGCGGAACAGCCTTGAGGTGGATGGTGGTCCCCAGCCCCCCGGCAAAAGCCATCTCGGCAGCAGCCACCCCGATACCACCCTCACTACAGTCGTGACATGCCCTGACCAGTCCTCTCTCCGTAGCCATGCTTAATTTATTCATCAGCTCTCGGGCACGCTGAGGATTTACCCTGGGCACACTATTACCGATAAAACCATTAGCTCTAAAATATTCCGACCCGCCCAGCTCATTCCGGGTGGTGCCAACGATATAGACCGGGTCGCCGACGGCTTTGAAATCCATTGATACGGCACGGTTAACATCATCCATAACGCCGACGGCAGAGATGAGCAACGTATGTGGGATAGAAATAGTTTCACCGTCAGTTTGAAACTCGTTGTAAAGGCTATCTTTACCGGAAATAAAAGGGGTCTGATAAACAATAGCCATATCGTAGCACGCCTGGGCGGCGCGCACCAAAGCCCCCAGCATATCCGGCCGGTCGGTATTGCCCCAGCAGAAATTATCGAGCAGGGCAACCCGGTGTAGATTACCACCGACAGCGACAATCTGCCTCAGGGCTTCATCAATAGCTGAGGCCGCCATCCAGTAAGGGTCAATCTCTCCATATTTAGGGTTGATACCATTGGCGACAATAACACCCCTTTCAGAGTCCAGTACCGGCCTGATAATGGCGGCATCACCAGGCCCATCGTTATTTCTACCCACCAGAGGCTTGAGGACACTGCCTCCCTGCACCTCATGGTCATACTGGCGTATCACCCATTCCTTACTACAGACATTCCAGGAGCCGAGAATGGCGAGCAGGGCTTCACCTAAATCCGGAGGGCTGCCGAAGTCAGGCTCGGTGTATTGCCGCTGTTGCCATGTTGCCTCTCTCTTCACCTGGGGTCGCCCCCGATGTAAGAACTCCATACTCAGGTCACCGACCAGGTTGCCGTTATAAGAAAGCCGAAGTCTTCGGTCGTTGGTAAACTCTCCGATAACAGCCGCCTCGACATCCTCACTGGCGCAAAGGTTCAGCAACGCTTCAATGCAATCTGGTGGCACCGCCAGCACCATCCTTTCTTGAGACTCAGAGACCCATATTTCTGAGTAGGATAGCCCGGCATACTTGAGCGGAACCTTATCTAAATCAACACGCACTCCGGTTGCCTCAGCCATCTCACCTATTGCCGAGGAAAGCCCGCCGCCGCCACAATCAGTTATGCGGCGATACAGTCCACGGTCTCGAGCCTGGAGAAGAACATCAATAAGTTTCTTCTCGACAATAGGATTGCCAATCTGCACTGAGCTATAAGAGACGGCGCTCGATTCCCCGGTAAGCTGCTCTGACGCGAAGGTAACACCATGGATGCCGTCACGCCCGGTTCTACCCCCGACCACTACCACTAAATCACCGGGACTCTGCTGACCTCGGCGGCTAAGGTCTTTCGGCATCAGTCCCAGCGTGCCGCAGAAGACCAGCGGATTAGCCAGATAGCGTTCATCAAAGAGTATGGCGCCATTAAGGGTAGGAATGCCCAGGCGGTTACCATAGTCAGCCACTCCCGCCCGGACCCCCTTAAAAATACGGCGTGGATGTAAAACCCCCCTCGGTAACTTCTCATAGGGCAGGTCAGGAGGAGCAAAACAAAAGACATCTGTATTCAATATTGGCTTGGCACCCAACCCGGTACCAAGCGGGTCACGCACCACCCCACCTATCCCCGTAGCCGCTCCCCCATAAGGCTCAACCGCCGACGGGTGATTGTGAGTCTCAACCTTAAAACATAGTGCCCAGCGACCATCGAAATCAATCACCCCAGCATTATCCTCGAAAACAGAAAGACACCACGGCTTATTTAGCTCCTCGGTTGCCTTCATGATAGTACTCTTGAGCAAATTGTTAATGGTTGTCCCACCAAAAGAGATTTTACCCTTGAATGTCTTATGGACACAGTGCTCAGACCAGGTTTGCGCCAGTGTCTCAAGCTCGACATCAACGGGATTGCGCCCCTGCTGGCGAAAGTAGGCTCTAATCGCTTCAAGCTCATCATCAGTAAAACCAAATTGCCGTCTGAGCGGCAAAAGCCCGGCACTATCCAGTTCCAGGATTTCTACTTGATTTAAGCTAAATTGATACTGAGGATTTTCCGGAAAGCCAAATTGCTCTGACCTGACGACATGCTGGATAATCGGGTTTACCAGGAGGCGACTACAGATGACATCTACCTGGTTTTCATCCGGGTGCCCCTGGAGTAAGTAGCGTTTGGCTGTTTTAACCGCCCTGACGCCGCTGATACCCAAATCCCGAATCGCCTTGATGATAGAGCCCTCGATGGGGTCAGTAACACCGGCATTATAAGTAATCTCGATAGTATGGGATTGCTGGTCAACCGCACCCCCGAAGGAGGGGGTAGAACATTGGTATTCTTGAGTCACCGGGTCAGCCAGCAGTTCTCGACAAATCAAGTCCAGCTCATCATCTGGCAAATCCGCATCCAGCCAGTATATGTCGACCACCCGAACCGTGGAGACGGTCGTTATGTCAAGGTCATCTATATCTTTGACCAGGCCAAGCCCTCTGGCATCTGGCAGGTGGCTCTTCAAGCGAACTTCTACCCTATGCATTGAATCACACCCCCAGACCCCCTAGAGATTATTAAAGGGGCTAATGCCCCCTTTAATAATCACAGTAATTTTCTCGGATTTACGTCTCAATTATGCTCTGAACCGAGTAACTCGGTTACTACCGTATTTATCTCCCGGCCATCGGCCTTACCTTTCAGCTGGGCGATAAGTCTGGGCATAACCTTACCTTTATCGCCCGGTCCCCGTGCTCCCACTTCCCCGATAACCCGGCGAGCTTCGGCGATAATCTCATCCCGCGTTATCTGCTGGGGCAAATACTCCTGGAGAATAACCAGTTCCGCCTCTTCCTGGGCTACCAGATCAGCCCGCTTTCCCTGCTTAAAGGCTTCAATACTCTCCTGATGCTGCCTGACCTCCCTGGCAACAATACCCAGAATATCACTATCCTCCAAAGGAGCTTGTCGGGCAATGGCCGCATTCTGAACGCCCGCCAACACCAAGCGGATAATCGAGCGTCTCACCTTATCCCCACCCCTCATCGCCTGCTTAAGGTCATCATTGAGCCTCTGGCTTAAACCTGCTTCCACCTTAACCTATAACCACAGTGCTTATTTTTACCTTGCTGATACTCTGGTAGCTTTGCGTTTCTTGGCGGCTTCCTTGCGCTTACGCTTGGCACTGGGCTTCTCAAAGTATTCACGATGCCGTATTTCGGAGAGAATACCGGACTGCTCTATCCTTTTGTTGAAGCGCTTGAGCAAACTTTCAAAGCTTTCATTATTACCAGCTACCACACCAGTCACCGAGCATCAGCCTCCTTCTTACCCACCTATCATACTGGGACTGCTTGTCATCGGCGGGTTAATAATATCATCTATATTTTAGTTAGCCCGAGTCACCCTGTCAAGAAAAAGTAGCCAGATTTCACTCTTCTCAGATTCACCCGGCATCTATTTCGCCCCGATAGTACCAGAACCAGCCCGAACACCAGCTTCTCTCATTATCTCTCTAGCCGCCACGACACCGGAGGCTGATGACTGGATTAAACCACGACTAACACCGGCGCCGTCACCAATAGCAAACATCTTGCTAACCTCGGTCTCCAGGCCAGGGCTAAGCTGGAGTCGGCTAGAATAGAACTTAACCTCAACCCCGTAGAGCAAGGTATCGTCTGAAGCCACACCTGGAGCCAGCTTGTCCATTGCCTGGAGCATCTCTATAATCCCGGTAAGGTGCCGATAGGGAAGAGCAAAGCTAATGTCACCCGGCACAGCACTCTTCAGGGTGGGTTGCACCAAACCACGCTTAATACGGGCCGGCGTAGAACGCCGACCCTGCCTGAGGTCACCCAGGCGCTGTAGCAGGACCCCGCCGCTAAGAATATTGGCCAGTCCCGCCAGATACTTACCGTAGGCGATTGGCTCCCGAAAAGGTTCGGTAAAGGTGGTGCTCACCAGCAAAGCAAAATTAGTGTTGTTACTGCTGTGGTCGGCATAGCTATGCCCGTTAACCGTGATTACCGGCTGACTACCGCCGGTAGATTCCATAATGACCTCACCAGCCGGACACATACAGAATGTTCTAATGCGGTCATTAAAACTCGGCGACAGGAATTCTAGTTTGACCTCATAGAGCACATTGCTTAAGTCAGCCATCACGGCCACGGGCAACTCGACCCTGACACCGACATCGATAGGATTACTGTGCCTGGTCAGGTTAAGCCGGCTGGCTTCCTTAGTTAACCAATCCGCCCCCTCCCGACCCGGAGCCAGAATCAGGTAATGACAATCAAATCTGTCTCCGCTCTCAGTTTCAATTCCTTTAACCTGGCCGTTGTCGGCGATGATAGTGGCCGCCATCACCCCAAGCTTAAAGTCGACACGTGAAACAAGGTAATCGTGCATCGCCTTGAGTAGCGAACGCAAATGCTCAGTACCGAGATGGCGCAGAGGTATTGGTAGCAGACGCAATCCCGCCAGGGAAGCCTGGTGGCGCAACCTCTCAACTTCAGCCCCAACCCCATACAGTTTATTTGAAGCGCCAAACTTGAGATAGATGTCATCAACATACTTAATCAGGGTTTCGGTATTACTCTCCCCGAGATAATCCACCAGCCGCCCCCCTACCTGGGATGAAAGTGTCAGTTTGCCATCACTCCAGGCACCGGCTCCGCCTAAACCACAAACGAGATGGCAGGGCGAGCACGAAACACAAGGGCTACCCCGGTCAAGAGCCAGGCACTGGCGTCCGTCAATGTCTCTCCCCTTCTCGATAAGCAGAACGCTCAGGTCGGATGTCCTGGTTAGTTCTAAAGCGGCAAAGATACCCGCCGGACCACCACCGACAATGATAACATCGTACTTCTTAATCATCTTACCCGGATGCCATTGTATAATCTACAGCTTTAGCCGTCAAGGAATATGGATTCGTTCCGAAATATATTTGCCTCCACCTCAAAAGTCCAATATGTTATGAACGCTGACACTGGGGTTGATGAACGCTTTTTAAGATGCTATACTCCTGTTAGCCGCAATTGGAGACAGTATTATCCAAAGGCCGCTTTCCCGTTAGTTTACTTAACTAAAGTGCCTGAGGAGAATCTCACCCTCCATTTTTAAACAGCCATAACGATAAGGAGCGTTATTGATGTCAACTCATCCGCTGGAAGAAATCCTCCATCCACAGTCAATCGCTGTCGTCGGCGCTTCGGCTGGTATCGTGGCACGAGGCTTCGACTGGGTCTCATACCTTTCAGAGTCAGGGTTCAAGGGGAAAATCTATCCGGTGAATCCTAAATACGCGGAAATTCGGGGGCTTAAGGCTTACCCCAGCCTGAGGGAGGTACCCGGCCCGGTTGACTACGTGATTTCCGTTGCTCCGGCATCAGCCGTTCTAAATATATTAGAGGATAGTGCGCCAAAGGGAGTCAAATGCGTTCACCTTTTCACGGCTCGCCTCAGCGAGACCGGACGCCCCGAGGCGGCTGAACTGGAACGGGCAATACTGAGGCAGGCAAAAAAATTAGGCATCCGCCTCATTGGCCCCAACTGTATGGGTGTCTACTATCCTAAGGAAGGAATCTCTTTTAACGAGAACTTTCCCAGGCAGTCAGGGTCGGCCGGACTGGCCGCTCAGAGTGGCAGTGTCTCCAACGAAGCTATCCGATTAGCGGCACAGAGGGGTGTCTACTTCAGCAAAGCCATTAGTTACGGCAATGCCCTTGATTTCAACGAGTGTGATTTCCTTGAGTACTTCGCCCAGGACGCGGAGACAAAGCTCATTCTGATGTATGTTGAAGGGGTGAGGGACGGCAAAAGGTTCTTTAGTTCTTTGAGCCAGGCAGCCGCAACCAAGCCGGTAATTGTTCTCAAAGGCGGCCGGGGGGAATCAGGCACCAGGGCGACCGCCTCCCACACCGCCTCCCTTGCCGGGTCGATGAAGATATGGAACACCATGGTTACTCAGGCCGGGGCTGTTTCCGCGGAAAGCCTCAATGAGCTGATAGACCTGGCGGCTGCATTCTATTTTCTACCCCCCATCAAAGGTCTGAGAGTCGGTGTGGCCGGAGGCGCCGGCGGAACGACGGTGATGTCTGCCGACCACTGTGAAGAAGCCGGACTCGATGTTATCCCGCTACCGGCAGAAATACGAGAGGAGTTAAAGGCTAAGGGTAACCCGATATGGGACTGGATTGGCAACCCGGCCGATGGCTCAATCAGGGCAACCGACGATTTTACTGCCGGCGATATCCTGCAGATGATGGCTAACAACCAGAATTTCGACTTGCTCATCACCCACATCAATGAGCCTCATCATAGAAGTCAAGGGCAAGAAATCTCGGCGGAAACACATCTCAAGCAGTACAAGCTGGAAATGAGAACCCAGAAGCCGCTACTAGCCGTGATACCGGACAAGCCGGCGGGTATCAATGATGATGATGAGCGAATTCGAGAGGTAATGAGCGCAACGAGAACGAAACTTCTTGAGACCAGCATCCCCGTTTATCCTACCATCGAGCGAGCCGCCAGTGCCGCCAGAAAACTGGTAGAATACTACCGGAGGAAAAAGTAGCCTCACTTCCTGATTATAACGATAAGGAGTATCATCAATGTCAACTCATCCATTAGAGGAAATCCTCCACCCACAATCAATCGCTGTCGCCGGCGCCTCTGATAACCCTGGTTCGTCGGGCTACGGCTTTACCTACCACCTTATCGAGTATGGCTACCGGGGGAAAATCTACCCGGTAAATCCCAGATACCCGGAGATTCTGGGCATGAAGGCCTACCCCACTATTAGAGACATACCCGGTCCGGTTGACTATGTCATTTCGGCAGTACCGGCCGCCGCCGTGCCCAACATGCTGGCGGACTGCTCGCAAAAGGGAGTCAAGGCCGTTCACCTTTTCACCGGCCGTTTCAGTGAGACCGGGCGTCAAGATGCTGCCGAGCTAGAACAGGTAATACTGAAGCAGGCCAGGAAAGCGGGTATCCGCCTCATCGGTCCCAACTGCCTGGGTCTCTATCATCCCCGGGAAGGAATCGCTTTCGGCTATGACTTCCCCAAAGAGCCGGGGGCGGTAGGACTGGCCGCCCAGAGTGGTGGTGGCGCCTTAAACTTCGTTTATTTAGCTTCGCTGCGGGGTGTCCGTTTCAGCAAGGTCATCAGCTACGGCAATGCCCTTGACCTCAACGAGTGTGACTTCCTCGACTACTTCTCCCAGGACGCGGAGACAAAGCTCATCGTGATGTATATTGAAGGGGTCAGGGACAGTAAAAGATTTTTTGCTTCTTTGCGCCAGGCGGCCGCGACCAAGCCGGTAATCATCCTCAAGGGCGGCCGCGGACAATCAGGTATGAGAGCCGCCGCTTCTCATACGGCGGCTCTGGCCGGGTCGATGAAGGTATGGGAAAGCCTGGTGGCTCAAGCCGGGGCTATTTCCGCTCAAGACTTCGACGAAATGGCTGACCTGGCGGTTTCGTTCTACTTTCTACCCCCGGTCCAGGGACCGAGAGTAGGTGTCGTTGGAGGCGGGGGCGGTCCCAGTGTCCTGGCGGCCGACCAATGCGAAGAAGCCGGGCTTGATGTTATCCCCCTACCAGAGGAAATCCGGGAGGAACTAAAGAGTCAGGGTATCTCGATATGGGACTGGGTGGGCAACCCGGCCGATTCATCAATCGCCGGAGAGGCATCTTTTAGTGCTGGCGATATGCTGCGGATGATGGACCGAAACCAAAACTTTGATATTCTCATCGGCATCATCGGTGAGGGCTCGCCCGGCGGAAAAGAGTCCATAATCGCCAGGCGCAAGGGCGACGTCAAGAGCTTTATTAAGGTAAAGAAGGAAATTTCGAAGCCATTGCTGGTGATGGTCGAAGAAAAGAGCCTGGGTATCAAGAATCATAACCACTGGCGCTGGCGAGTGATGAGCGAAGCCAGGACAAAACTTATCGCGGCTAATATCCCCGTTTATCCCACCATGGCGCGGGCAGCTCGTGCCGCCAGAAAACTGGTAGAATACTACCGGAGAAGAAAGTAGCCTTACCTCCTAGCGATAACGATAAGGAGTATCATCGATGCCAACTCATCCATTAGAGGAAATCCTCCATCCCCAATCAATCGCTGTCGTCGGCGCTTCTCCGGCGGGACGGGGCAGCGGCTTTGTCTCACCCCTCCTGGAGCAAGGCTTCAAAGGGAAAATCTACCCGGTAAATCCCCGATACCCGGAGATTTTAGGTCTCAAAGCCTACCCCAACCTTAGAGACATACCCGGCCCGGTTGACTATGTCATTTCGGCGGTGCCGGCCGCCGCCGTGCTCAATATGCTGGAAGACTGCTCGACAAAGGGGGTCAAAGCCGTTCACCTTTTCACCGGCCGCTTCAGTGAAACCGGGCGGGCCGAGCCGGCCGAACTGGAACAGGCAATACTGAAGCAGGCCAGGAAATCAGGTGTCCGCCTCATTGGCCCCAACTGTATGGGCGTCTATTATCCCCGGGAAGGAATTTCATTTGTCACTGACCTGCCCCGGGAGCCGGGGACGGTAGGGCTGGCATCTCAGACCGGCGGAGGCTCAGTCTACTTCATTCATATCGCTTCGCTGCGGGGCATCCGTTTCAGCAAGGTCATCAGCTATGGCAATGCTCTTGACCTCAATGAGTGTGATTACCTTGATTACTTTTCCCAGGACGCAGAGACAAAGCTCATCCTGATGTATATTGAAGGTGTCAGGGACGGCAAAAAGTTCTTTAGTTCTTTGCGCCAGGCGGCCTCGACTAAGCCGGTCGTTATTATCAAGGGCGGCCGGGGAAAATCAGGCATGAGAGCCGCCGCCTCTCATACGGCCGCTCTGGCCGGTTCCACCAAGATATGGGAAACCATGGTCACCCAGGCCGGGGCTATCGTGGCTGAGAACTTCGAAGAAATGGCCGACCTGGCAGTTTCATTTAATTTTCTACCCCCGATTGGCGGGCTGAGGGTAGCTATCCTCGGGGCCGGTGGGGGCACCAGCGTCCTCTCTGCCGACCAATGCGAAGAGGCCGGGCTTGATGTCGTCCCTCTACCAGCCGATATCCGGGAAGAATTAAAGACTAAAGGAGTGCCAGTATGGGACTGGGTGGGCAACCCCATAGATGTGTCAATTCTGGGCGATTCTGGATTCACTGGCATTGATATGTTACAGATGATGGCCAGAAATGAGAACTTTGACCTCCTCATTGCCACGGTAAATGAGGATGCACCGGCCACAAAAGAAGCGATCATTCCGGGGCGCCGAAAAGAAGTCAGGAGCTTTATCAAGGTAAAGCAGGGAACTTCAAAGCCGTTTCTGGTGATAGTCGGAGAAAAGAGCCCGGGTATCAAGAATCATAACAATTGGCGCTGGCGGGTGCTGAGCGAAGCCAGGACAAGACTTATCGCCGCCAGTATCCCCGTTTATCCCACCATCGAGCGGGCAGCTAACTCTGCCCGAAAACTACGAGACTACTACCAGAGGAGAAAGTAGCCTGCTTCCCTGCACAGTTTTAAGGTTTCTCACATTCTTTTGACGCTCTTGGGGATATCCTGTGCCCCTTTTATTGAAGCAAACTACTTTGCTTGCCAGACAGGTTTTCTCTTCTCGGCAAAGGCTTTAACTCCCTCCATCCGGTCCTCGGCACCCCCATGACGACTAGCCACATCTCTTTGCAGCTGTAAGCTCTGTTCCAGAGTCATGTCATAACCTCTAATGATAACCTCTTTGCCAATTCTGGTGGCGAGAGGCGCTGCCTGACAAATTGTCTCAGCCAACTCCCTGGCGGTAGACATCAGCTGCTCCAGTGGCACAACCTTATTTACTAGACCGATACGATATGCCTCCTGGGCATCTATCTGTTGGCCTGAAAGTACCATCCAGGAAACTATCGCCCGGGGGATAAACCGGGACAATCTCTGCATGCCGCCGGCGCCGGCGTTCATGCCTCTAAGTACCTCCGGCAATCCCAGGCGAGCATTCTCGGCAGCTATCCTGATATCGCAAGTTAAAGCTATCTCCAAGCCACCGCCCAGGGCGTAACCATTAATCGCCGCAATAAACGGCTTCCATATCTTATCGGCCAGATTATAGGCAGCCATTGACCCAGCGCCGCCTCCCCTGATATCCTGGCCGGCGCAAAAGGCTTTTTCACCAGCCCCGGTAATAATGCCGACCCACAGGTCATTATCATTCTGGAAGTCTATCATTGCCTCACTTAGCTCCCGATGAGCCTCGGCATTTAATGAATTCATCGCCTCAGGACGATTAATGGTAAAGATAGCAATTCTTCCTTCCTTCTGGTAATCAACAGCCATAATTAACCTCCCTTTATGATTTCTGAAAATTCTTGATACCAAGCCAAACGGCGATTCTATCTGAAGGCGTCACCTCCTTTACCTTAATGACTAACACCCTCACCCCCTTTGTCCCCCTCTCCCTCAGGGAGGGAAGATTTTTAGTAAGAGAGGCTTCGCCTCTCTTTGACTCTCCTCAGGGTGAAATAACCGGGTGTTTCAGAGGGGCGCTAGCCCCTCTTCCCAATCTCGTCCCCTTCCCCTTGGCAAGGGGAAGGGGATACAGGGGATGGGGTTAAAGTGTCCAAAGGGAATTTCAACCTCTATTTTTAAGCAGTCCCCTTTGCTTAACCGGATAGAGAAATATGCCTTGAATTCTAACAGGGGACTCATCTCACTGTCAAACCCGAAGGCTCGTTCCCAGGCAAGGGTAAAAGAAATCTTTGACAGGCGGGCAGCAAAGGAATAAAATGCCTTGATTGGTCAACAAAACTAAGCCGATGGAAAGCATTGATAGCCAGAGAACTAAACCCGGTGATAGGGTCTTCCGCCCACGGCGAATCAGGCGCTTCCGCCTGAGACGGGTGCTTGGGGTGCCGGCTCTATTCAGTATTGGTTATGGCGATGTCGGCTCCTCAATCTATTATGCCCTGGGCGTAGTTGCCCTGGTCGCCCTGGGTGCCACGCCTATTGTACTGGCTATAGCCGGGATTATTTTTATTTTTAATGCCCTTACCTATGCTGAAGGTTCAGCCATGTTCCGTGAGGGAGGCGGCTCAGCCAGCTACGCCCGGCACGGCTTTAATAACACCGCTGGCTTTATCGCCGGCTGGGCTTTGATGCTGAGCTACATTGTTACCATGGCCATTTCGGCTTATACCATACCCCCCTACCTGAGTTACTTCTGGCCGGTGCTCAAGGAGCCGGTAGCCGACACAGTGATGTCCATGGGAATCATCTTTTTCCTGATGGTGATAAATGTTTTTGGCATCAGAGAGTCATCACGGCTAAATATATTCTTCATCGCTATGGATATAGCCATCCAGCTTACCCTGATAATCCTGGGCATCATACTAATACTGGTAGTAAACCCGGCGGTTTTGCTCCAGAATATGTTCGGCGCCGGCAACTGGCCGTCTACCCAAAACCTGGTTTTCGGTATTGCCATTGCCGCCCTGTGCTTTACCGGCGTAGAATCGGTGTCTCAACACGGAGAAGAGACACGCCAGCCAGAGAAGAGGATGCCCCAAACCTATATCCTGATGATAGTGGTCGTTCTCGTTCTATT
>JACQGQ010000053.1 GCA_016199495.1 Chloroflexota bacterium | reverse complement strand
GAGTAAGGAAGAGGACATTACCGCTGGCTGCCAGTGGTTCGGGCCGGAAGCGGCTGGTATAGCGCCAGAGACAGCGTTGGACCTGCTTACCCATTGGAATGAGCCGCTCTTTATTCCCCTTACCCAAGACCTTCAGCATCCCTTCTTCTAGCCACACGTCATCTAGCTTCAGATGGCAGAGTTCAGATACCCGCATGCCGGTATCCAGCAGGGTCAGGACGATGGTATGGTTTCGGTAGCCCTCAGGGCTCGTGATATCTATGGCATTGAGCAGTTCATGAATTTGGGAGTTGGTGAAAGTGGGGATAACTTTTCTGGGTGGTCGTGGAATTTTCACACGGTCAAACGGGTTAGCGTCTATAATACCCTCTAAGACTAGCCAGGCGAAAAAGATTCTCAGGCTGCGCAGGTAGCAGTTGATGGTGTGTCCCGAGAGCCCCCTGTCCTGGACATGGTTGAAGCGGTGGTTGGAGAAGCACCTCTTCTGTTGAAGGTGGAGAGTAAAGGCCCGGATTTGATGCTGAGTAATCTGGAGTACGTCCGTACTATGTCCTCCAGAAGAAAGGAAATCCTGAAAGTAAGTTACGCTACTCGTGACGATAGCCGTGGCATTCGGGCTCTTTCCTTCGGTGGCTGCGCAAAGCTGGTAACCATGAAGTAAAGTTCCTATATCGGTACAAAAATTTGACGAAGCAAGAGGTCTATGTTTACAAGGCTGATTTTTAGGGGTAAAATAGATATGATTTTGGGCGGTTAGCTCAGTGGTTAGAGCGCTTGCTTCACACGCAAGAAGTCACTGGTTCAAGTCCAGTACCGCCCACTTTTGTGCTATTTCTGCTCCCCAAAGGTTTACCATTTATTCCGTCTATACCTTGCAAAGAACTCTCCATGACACATTTCGCCCAAATGTCTATATTTGACGTCAGTTCGATGGCTACGCTGTGTATGTCACAACAAGGCGTTACCAAGGTTTTGAATTCGATGGCGGCCTCTGAGCCCTCCGCGCATATATATATGTTATAATATTGGTATAGGCACTATGGGCAGGAGGAGAATCCCAATGAAAAAGGCCATAATAATCGGAACAGCGGCAATCTTGATACTCCCCTTTTTCTCTTCCTGTGCGGGGGGTACGAACGGCACTGACAAAGCTATCGAGAGAAGCGGTGCTATCACCTTGGAGGGGAAGCCGCTAACCCTGCTTGGTCCGGAACTCAAAGTCGGGCAAAAAGCACCTAACTTCAGCCTGGCGCCACCTAACCCGCGTGTCGAGTTGTCGGCCAACGCCACCAATGTGAACCTGACCCAGAGTCAGGGCAATATCCGCTTCATCAGCGTGGTGCCATCCCTGGATACTCCGGTCTGTGACTTGCAAACGCAGAGATTCGAAGAGGAAGCCAGTAACTTTCATCTGGTGAATTTCTATACTATAAGTATGGACTTGCCCTTTGCTCAAGCCCGTTACGGCGGCGCTAAGAACATCAGCCACATGGAGGTCCTCTCTGACTACCGTGATGGCTCTTTCGGCCGCGCTTATGGAGTCCTCATCAAAGAGCTTAATTTACTCAGCCGAGCTATCTTTATCATTGACCAGGACGGTACAATACGATATGTAGAGTATGTCAAGGAAATCTCGCAGCATCCCGATTACGATGCTGCCATGGCCGCTTTGCAGATTGTTATTGGCGATTCCTCTATCCAACCAGCTCCCACCGTAACCACTACCACTACCCCAGGGACACCGGCGACAACTACTGTTCAGGGGAACCAGGTGGGTAACCTGGCGCCCGACTTTCAGCTTAATAACCTGGAAGGTAAATCAGTCTCCCTCAGCGACTTTCGTGGTAAGCCGGTGCTACTCGACTTCTGGGTAACCTGGTGTCCACATTGCCAGGCGGAAAGGCCCGTGATACAACAAATATATAATAAACAGCAGAATAAAGATTTAGTTATGCTCACCATCGATATTATCGGTTCTAAATCAAGTGAGACTCCGGCTAATCTGGCTGACTTTATGCAAAAGAATAAATATACTTTTCCTGTGCTCCTCGATATGAATCGGGAGGTAACCAAGAACTATGGCATTAAGTTTACTCCCACCCATTTCCTGATTGATAAAGATGGCATCATTAGGGAAATACGAACCGGCCCTTACCCTAACGAAGCAGCCTTTGAGGAGAGCCTGAGCCGGCTATTATCTGAATAGCCCCGTCAGCCGAACTCGTTTTGCTACGGTTGGGCCCCTGGTTGATATTGACGGAACTACCGGATAGCCCGCGCTTAAAATGTTATAAGAATGTAATAACTCTGGCGGCAAGTTTATAACTTTTAAATATCTCGTATTTTATGATATGATTTAAGACAGGACAAAGAAAACAGATAGTCCTATATTAACCGGGTCTAGAAAAGGAGGTAACAAGTGAAGAAGACCATATTAGCAGTGGCGACAATATTACTTGTGGTGGCGGTACTGACCGTAGGTTGTGCCCCCAAAGCGCCACCGGCAGCGCCACCAGCAGCACCACCTGAGGTAACTACCGCTCAAGGGACACTGGGCGAGGTAGATGTTTCAAAATCTACCGTGACCGTGGAGACGCCGCAGGGACCAAAGGCATTCAAAATTACGCCGCGTACCGCGCTTACCCTGGAGGGTCAGGCTTGTAGCCTGGACCAACTAGCGGAACTTGAAACCAGTGGCGAACCATACACCTGCACCGTTGTCTACGATGAGGAAGGTGAGGTGGTTGCCTTAAATGTCTACCGGATAGCGCCGCCGGCATCAGTGAAAGGAACTATCAGCGATGTCAATATTGCTGAGTCTACGATAACCGTTAAGACGGCCGCAGGTGACAAGGTTTATGAGGTTGACCCGGAGACCGGTCTTATGATCGGTGGTGTCGCTTGTAGCCTGGAACTGGTCAATGCGCTGGTCGAAGCGCTGGAAGAAGCAGGTGGTGAACTGCCCTGCACCGTCATCTATAGCACTGACGAGAAGGGTACGGCACTTTATATTGATATCGCTAATCCACCGGATCTCGTTCAGGGCACCGGCACTCTTACCGCAGTTAGTGTAGAAAAGTCTACCGTAACTATTATGACCGACAAAGGCGAGCGCACCTTCGAGGTTGATGCCGAGACCGGGCGATTTTTGAATAATGAGGTTTGTAGCCTGCAAGACTATGATGCGGCTCTGGATGAGAGTGGCTTAGCCGGTTGCCAGGTTCTTTATTATACGGATAAGGACGGCAACCTGGTCTATATTGATGTCACCCAGACAGTCGCTCCGTAGTGATATAAGCGCTTGCTTCACCAGTGGCGCTACGTTGGATGGGTTCTTGAGTCAACGGGGCTTTCCAGGGCTAAAACCTTGGAAAGCCCCGTAATGGTTGTGAAGAGGGCTTTTTAACCAATACCCCAAGCCATGTGCCATTGGATTAGGGTATGATGTTCAGGTCATCAGTAAGCCGGGAGAACTATGCCGATATCAGTTTTCGTTGCCTTCGGTTACGGACTATTGTCTTTCCTCTCGCCCTGCGTTTTGCCCCTGCTCCCGGTATATCTGGCTAGCCTGGTTGGTCCGGAAATTTTTGAGGATAAGTCTAAACGAAGGCGCCTTCCCATTTTTCTGCATTCCTTAAGCTTTGTCATTGGTTTCTCCCTAGTCTTCATTCTCTGGGGGGCTGGTTCCGGGCTGCTCGGTGCCACTTTGCTCAACCATCTGCCTGTGCTTCGTCAGGTGTCCGGGGCACTCTTAACCATCTTTGGTCTGCTTATGCTGGCGGCACTAAAGATACCTTGGTTGAATTACGAAAGGCGTCTCAACCTGTCCCTGCCGGCTAGCGGCGGCTACTTACGCTCCTTTCTGGTGGGAGCTGTTTTCCCGGTAGCCTGGATACCCTGCACCAGCTGGGTGCTCGGCGGTATCCTTCTGCTGGCTGGTACCTCGCAGACAGCCGGGCAGGGTGCCTATCTACTGGCTATTTATTCTCTGGGTCTGGGGCTACCCTTTCTAATTATGGGCGCCGCTTTTGACTTTGTTAGCCCGTTACTAAAGAATATCCGCCGCTACTCTAACTGGATATATATCATTAGTGGTTTGTTGCTTGTAGTCATGGGTGTACTCGTTCTGACTGATAAACTGGGCTGGTTTCCAGGTCAGATTTAGGGTAGAATTATCCTGGAGGCTATTCTAATGAATAAAGTAATAAAACTATCGGCAATAATAATCCTGCTCGTGGTGCTATTGGCTAGCGGATGTCGGTCGTTTACGCCTTCAACCGAACCAGCGCCTGCCCCGTCCGCTCCTGCCGTAAGCCAATCCGAACCCACCACGACTACTCCCACCACCCAACCGGCGCCTGCTCCGCCCGCTGCTCCACCGACCCAACCAACGCCTGCCCCCACCATTCCTGAAGGTATTTATATCGGCAACCGGGCGCCTGACTTTCAACTCCAGACCCTTACCGGACAAACCGTTTCGCTGAGTGGTCTGCGGGGTAAGCCGGTGCTGATTAACTTCTGGGCAACCTGGTGCCCGCCGTGTAAGTACGAGATGCCCTTTCTTCAGCAGGTACACGACAGCTGGGCTGATAAGGGGCTGGTTTTATTAGCGATTGACATCGGTGAAAGCTCTGCCACTGTAGAGAAATTTATGACCGAATTTAATCTTTCTATGACGGTACCTATGGATACTGATAAGAAAGTAGCTAAAGCTTACGGCATCACGGCCATCCCGACCACATTCTTAATTGATAAGGATGGCGTCATCCAGCAAAAAGTATTGGGTGCCTTCCCCAATGTGGCAGCCATAGAAACAGAACTCAGCAAGATTATACCGTAAATTCAGACTCCGCAGAGAAAACGTCCGCACTGTTCTTAGTGTCCGCCTGGACTGGCCGACAGCATTGTCGCACATTCCGTTAAAGAGTGTGACAAGCTTACGCATTTTTTACTTCCTGAACAGACAACTCTCTCAACCTTGCTACTATCCAGACCATCCCCTCAGTATCCCGCCCGCAGTACTGTTCAAGGTCGTTCCTTACCTTTACCCTGTCTGCTTCAGGCATTTCGCCGTAGGTAGCTGCCAGAAAGGCGGCGCTGGCGACCTGGCCATCGGAGATATCCAGGTCGTCGTATCCTTTACCCGTTATCGCTGGCATTACAGCTTTGAGTGAAGCACTGCCTTTCTGGACGGGGTGATAGTAATAAAAGTTCCTGAAAGGTTCGAGCAGGTCAACCAGACGCTGACATACCCGGTCAATCCAGTCACTGTATTCAGAGAAAGCAGCTGCCATCTCCCGCAAACAACCCTCTTCGAATCCCTTGTTATAGGCGACAATACTGCCGGAAGTTCCCAGCACCTTCTGGAGTTCAACCAGCAAAGCGGGTCGCGGGTCAGCGCTACCGCTTGCCAGGTATGAATGATGCACGGGCTGCGACCGCTCATCCCGGACAAAATGTAATGAAAACTGGAAGGGGATGTTCTGATACGGTCTTACTCCGTTAAAAAGGGGGATGGCTGGAGCGATAGTTTCGAAATCGAGGAAGTACAGGGGATATTCCAGCGAAGACAGGAACTCCCTGATTGCTTCCTTATCGACGTGTGGCTTCCCCGTGACCACAGAGGCTTGTTGAATAAGCTGCTTAGCGTTCAATTTGAAATCGCCCGTTATCTCTCCGATAGTCGTTATACCGCTATTATACATAGTGAAAGACTTCTTCCCGCTCCAATAGAGAGAAAAAACATTATGCTCTGGTAGATGCTCCCAGCAGTCCGTCAGTGGGCATTCGTAGGGGTCACGGCAATGCGGCCCGATTATCATTTCGGGGCATGTTGCCCGGTTTATGACCTCAAGTATACCGTCGATTTTGTCCTGGATAGCCACGCTGGCGGCTTCGACTTCGCCGCTGACATCATAGATATTGAAAAGACCTTTAGGGTCTATCTCGCCATTCCGGACGTAATGGTTGTTAATCAGAGCCAGGTAACAGTTTCTAATGCCTAATCCGGACCGGGTACAGCAGTAACGCTGAAAGGTGACGTCGTTGATATGGACGTCTTTAACGCTGGTCGAGCTCTTGACCTCGCAGATAGCCCACTCACCTTCACCCACCGGGAATAGGATATCCACCCTGGAGTAAAGTTTGCCGGCGAGGACACCAGCTTCAAACAGTGGCTTTCTTTCTTCCAGAAGTTCCTTTGTCCGCTCGATGTTTCCCACAAAGCTATCCTGGGGTACTTCAATGCCTCCGGGAAACAAATCCTTGGCCAGATAGCCGACTTCATGCCCCTGGTCGAAGATATACTGGGTAACAGGGTCCGTTTCGGGTATTCGTTCCGGTTCATGGAACTGTATCCAGATATACCGGGGACACTGTAAACCGTTCAGGTAGCTGGATTTTGAAAGTATTCTAGGTGATGCCATTTGCCTGATATCCTTATTCGGCTACTCCCGGTGGTTCTTCTATTATAGTATAGCAGTTTTTATCCCGAAAACATCTTAACCGGGTTATTTCACGCTGAGCCAAGTGAGTGAATGTAGTCTATTACTTCATGCCCCGACGGGCAGAGGCGGTGTCCCTCAACCGTTGTGCCTGGGTTAGTAGCTTCTTTCTTAGCCTGATATTCTCAGGAGTGACCTCAAGCAGCTCATCCTTATTGATAAAATCGATAGCTTGCTCTAAACTCAACCTCACAGGAGGAATCAACTTTACAGCAATGTCGGACGTAGATGAGCGCACATTGGTCTTCTTTTTTCCTTTGCATACGTTGACGGCTATATCCTGTGGCCGTGTGTTGATACCCACTATCATGCCTTCGTAGACCAGCGTACCCGGCTCAATAAAGGTGAGACCCCGCCCCTGGGCATTATTGAGGCCATAGGTAATGGCTTCGCCCGGCTCCGAGGCCACCAGAACACCGCTGCGGGTCGAAGCTACTTCTCCCCGCCAGGGCTCATAACCAAAAAAGATGGTATTCATGATGCCTTCACCACGGGTAGCAGTCAGGAAAGCACTACGAAAACCAATAAGCCCTTTGGTAGGTATCTGGTATTCCAAATGGACGTTATCACCATCGTTACGCATATCCACCAGCCGTACCTGCCGATTACTCAGCATTTCGGTCAACACCCCGATGTATTCTGCCCTGGTGTCAATGCTCAAAGCCTCCACAGGCTCCATAAGCTTGCCGGCAACTACCTTGGTAATGGCTTCCGGCTTGGAGACTTCAAATTCGTAGCCCTCCCGGCGCATGGTTTCTATCAGAATAGCCAGATGCAATTCGCCTCTCCCTTTTATCAGAAAAGTATCGGGGCTATCTGTGTCCTGGACCCGGAGGCTGAGATTAGTCTCCAGTTCTCTGTAGAGTCGCTCCCGTAACTGGCGCGTGGTGCTGAAGCGCCCCTCGCGGCCGGCCAACGGGGAGGTATTTACGCCAAAGGTCATCTCTACCGTAGGTTCGCCAACGTCGATGCGCGGTAGAGCTTCAGGCCTATCGGGACTGGCAATGGTATCACCAATGGCGACTCCTTGAATACCCGTCACCGCGGCTATATCACCGGCCTCGGCTCCGGCTACCTTGACACGTTCCAGTCCGAGGTAGGTAAATACCTCGCTAATCTCATAACTTCTCTGGTTACCATCGGCGCCGATACAAACTACGGAGTCATGGGCGGCTACCGTGCCTCTCCAGATTCTACCGATAGCTATTTGCCCCCTGTGGCTATCGTAGTCCAGGTTAGAAACCAGCATTTGAAAGGGCCCGCTTTCAATTTGCGGCGGCGGTATTTTCTCCAGGATGGTTTCGAAGAGGGGGCTGACATCTTTACCCTTCCTGCCCGGCTCCGTCACAACCGTACCTTCTTTACCGCTGGCATATAAAACCGGAAAATCAAGCTGGTCAGCACTGGTAGCTAGCTCCAGGAACAGGTCCTGCGTGAGATTGAGCACCTCCGCTATCCGCGCATTTTTTCTGTCTATTTTGTTGATAACCACAATCGGCTTCAGACCGTTTTTCAGAGCCTGGGCAAGCACAAACTTGGTCTGAGGCATAGGACCTTCCATGGCATCCACCAGAAGCAGGCAACCGTCAGCCATATTGATGACGCGCTCCACCTCGCCACTGAAATCGGCATGCCCCGGAGTGTCGATGATATTTATCTTGACCCCCCGGTAAATCACGGCGGTATTCTTAGCCATAATAGTAATGCCTTTTTCACGTTCGAGCGCGTTCTGGTCCATAATTAACTCGCCCACTGGCTGATTATCCCGGAAGACATGACTTTGCTTCAGCAAGGCATCTACCAGGGTAGTCTTGCCATGGTCAACATGGGCAATGATAGCGATATTTCTTATGTCATTGCGATAATTCATATTCCGTACAGGTTGAGCAGCTTGGCCTGGTTTTACCATCAAGATAGTAATCTCCTCAATAATTATACTACCTTTAATGAGATAATGAGAAACTTTGAAATTATGGAGGCATCAATGTTAAGCTTGACAACGAATCAACATTTGTCAAAGCGAAATAATATCGCAGCAGATTGCTCAGGAGGCAAATCATGGCACGGAGATTGATAAAAAAGAGGTCTCACAAGACCGGCCTTCCTCCCGGTAGCCTCGTTCATGTCGGAGAAAGGAAGGCAGAAAGGGTTAAGATTAGCATTCTTGACTACGATGAGGCACAGCTTGAAGAAAAGGAAGCGAAGACTATCGAGGAAAGCTTTCCCTTCAAGGAAAAGCCAACCGTTACCTGGATTAACATCGATGGTCTCCACGAGGTGGAAATTATAGAAAAGCTTGGTAGCCACTTTGGCCTGCATCCGCTCCTGTTAGAAGACATCTTAAATACGGACCAACGTCCCAAAATGGAGGATGCCGGGGCTTATATCTTTGTCGTTCTGAAAATGCTTTACCCCGGTGAGAATAAGGACAGAGTAGAGGCGGAACAGGTCAGCTTAATCCTTGGTTCAAATTTCGTCATTACACTCCAGGAGCGTGAAGGTGACGTTTTTAACCCGGTAAGAGACCGAATTCGGAGGAATAAAGGGAGGATTAGAAAGGCCGGGGCTGATTACCTTGCCTATGTCTTATTAGACGCTATCGTTGATAATTACTTCTTGATTCTGGAAAATGTTGGCGAAAAGATAGAAGATACCGAACAACAGCTGGCAACAAATCCCGCCCCGGAAACTTTGCAGTATATCCGAGAATTAAAGAACGAAATGATATTTTTGCGGAAGTCTATCTGGCCTTTAAGGGAATTGATTAATGGTCTGGAACGGAGTGAATCGACACTTATCCATGAATCTACCGGCGCCTATCTCCGAGATGTCTACGACCATACCATCCAGATTATTGATACTGTAGAGAGTTATCGAGACATGATATCCGGCATGGTTGATATTTATCTATCAAGTATCAGCAATAAAATGAACGAAGTTATGAAGGTGCTAACCATCTTTGCTTCCATATTCATACCGCTCACTTTTGTTGCCGGCATTTATGGTATGAATTTCGAGTTTATGCCAGAGTTAACCTGGCGCTGGGGTTACTTTATACTCCTGGCCGTAATGGCGCTTATCGGTATATTACTGGTGGTCTATTTCAAAAGAAAAAGGTGGCTATGAGGTATTCGTTAATTGTGTCAGATTTATCATTAACAAATACCGGGTCCGGGATGCCGGCGCCTATTCCGACAGGGTTTTTACCTTTTGAACTTTAATCGTGCTTAATCTTAATCGGCTTGTACTTGCCAAAGCAATAGAGTTTCGGAAAGAGGGCTTTACGGATTTCTTCGAGGGCAAATAGCCCCCCGGCAGCCAGCACCACGATACCCCAGTCATTCAGGGTTAGAGGAACGGTTTTGAAAGCTGTCTGCAGAAAGGGCAGATAGACTACGGCAATCTGCAGCCAGACTGCCAGACCAATAGATATTATAAGAGCACGGTTACGGAAAACACCCAGTCTGAATACTGTATATTCGTCCGAGCGGGCGCTAAAAGCCATCAACCATTCGAAAGCGACGATAGTGCAGAAAGCCAGTGTCCGGGCTTCCTCAATACTCATTCTTGGTTCAGCCCAGCGGAAAATCAGGAAGGTTCCCAAACCTATCAATATGGCCATCACCGCTATCCGCACAAATAGCCCGGGATAAATAAGACCGATACTGCAATGGCGGGGCGGCTGCTTGAGCTCGTCACCAAACTTGGGTTCCATGCCTAGCGGAATATCTCCAGCCGTATCCGTGACCAAATTGACCCAGAGAATCTGGACTGCCAGCAAAGGCGACTGACCGACAAATGTCAAAGCCAGTATCAGAGTCACCAGCTCACTTAAATTAGTATTTAACGTGTAGAAAAGGACGTTTCTCAGCCGGTTAAAAATAGCTCGGCCTTCCTCCACTGCCGCTACCACGGAAGCGAAGTTATCGTCTGCCAGGACCATATCGCTGGCCTCTTTGGCGACATCCGTTCCGGCGATACCCATAGCAATTCCGATATCAGCCGCTTTTAACGCCGGGGCATCATTGACACCATCCCCGGTCATCGCCACGATTTCCCCGTTGACTTTGAGGGCATTCACTATCCTCAGCTTATGCAGCGGTTCGATGCGTGCAAAGACCGAGATGTTCTCGATTTCAGCGGCCAACTCCTCATCGCTCATTTTTTGCAGTTCGGCGCCCGTTACCGTTTTCCCCGGAGGAAGATTAATCTGGCGCGCCACCGATTCTGCCGTTATCCTGTTATCGCCGGTTATCATTTTTACCTTGATGCCAGCTTGTTGGCATAAAGCGACTGCTTCTTTAGCCTCATGCCGGGGCGGGTCTGCCATGCCGGCCAGGCCGATAAATGTCAGGTTATCCTGTATATCATTATCGGTCAATTTGCCCGATTTCTGAGGGAAATCACGGTAGGCGAGAGCAATCACTCTCAGGGCATCCTGACCCATCTTCATGGCGGCTGCAGCTATCCGTGCGTAATCCGATTCCGTCATAACGGCCACCTGACCGTTTTTAAGAATATGCTGGCTGTAGGTAAGAATTTTCTCCACCGAACCTTTAATATAGGCCGTTTTATGTCCCTCTGCCGCATGCAGTGTCGCCATATAGTGCAGAGTAACCATGTATTGTTTTTCACTGGCAAAAGGAAGCTCATCTTCCCGTGGGTAGGCCTCCTCCAAATCGGCCTTATTCAATCCGGCTTTGGCCGCCGCTACTACCAGGGCACCTTCAGTCGGGTCGCCAAAGATACCGTGTTTCTCATTACTTTTAGTCAAGGATGAATCGTTACACAGGGCGCCGGCTCGCAACAGCAGCATAATCTGCTTATCTTCCGCTGGATTGATATTTTTTCCATCCTGCTTGAATTCACCCTTCGGCTCGTAGCCTTCACCGGTAACCTCGATATAGTTACCGTTTGTAAAAAGTCGGCGGACGGTCATCTGGTTTACGGTCAGCGTACCGGTCTTGTCCGAGCAGATAACTGTAGCTGAACCCAGGGTTTCGACAGCCACCAGTCTGCGGATGATGGAGTTACGATGCGCCATCGCCCGCATACCGATGGCTAATACCACGGTGACAACGGCTGGCAGACCTTCAGGGATTGACGCCACGGCCGCAGCCACCGCCAGCAGGAACAGGTCGAAAAGTTCCAGTCCCTGGAGCCAACCGACGACCACCAGAAGGGCACTAACTCCCAGGAAAAGAAATACCAGATACTGGCTGAGTTTCTTGATATTTCTCTGCAGCGGCGTATCTTCCTCTTTGACCTCTTCGAGTCCGGTAGCTATCTTCCCGATTTCAGTTTTCACACCGGTAAGCACCGCCACGCCCGTAGCCCGGCCGCTGGTAATAATAGTACTCGTAAAGAGCATATTTACTCTTTCGGCAATAATGGCATCCTCCGCCAAGGGAACCAGTTGTTTTTCTACCGGGATAGACTCCCCGGTCAGGGCGGACTCATTGACCTTTAAGTTGGCGCTGCCCAGCAGCCTGGCATCTGCCGGGACTTTATCTCCGGCTTCGAACAGTATGATATCACCGGGGACTATCTCACGGGCGGGTATGGTCTCGATATTGCCGTCACGCCTCACTTTAGCTTTAGGCGCAGCCATCTCCAGCAGAGCTTCCATCGCTTTTTCAGCCTGGCTTTCCTGGAAGGTACCGATTACAGCATTTAAAATAATCACGCCGAAAATCACTATGGCATCGATATAATGCTCTTCCCCGGTGAAAAACTGTGATACCAGAGAAATAATGCCGGCAGCCAGTAAGACGTATATTAAAGGATTGAGGAACTGCCGCAGGAAGACAATAATCAGAGGGGGCTTCTTTTTGCCTATTAGCTCATTGGCGCCGTAGCGGGCTAAGCGTTCTTTTGCTTCTTCCTCGGTAAGACCAGAAATACGGGAAGCGGTCTTTGATATTGCTTCTTCCGACGTGAGGCTGTGCCAGAAAATTCTGGAATTTTCCATAGAGATAAATTTATCCTAATTATTACCCGGCTTCAATTCTGTTAATTCTTGATTCTTACTCAAAGGCGACAGGTCAATCCCCTTCGGCGTACTCAGACAAGCTTTTAAGCAACCAGTGCTTCCTCTAAGACTTCGTTCAGTATCAAGTTTGCCTACGGCTGACAGACAGTACATTCTCAAGCTCAGGGTTATCTAGTTCTGGATGCCAGTGGGGCGTAGGTCATCTGGTAAAGTCTGGCATACAGACCACCTCGAGCTAAAAGCTCTTCATGGCGGCCCTCTTCGACAATTCGCCCATTATCCAGCACGACAATGAGGTCAGCCTCCCGAACAGTGGACAGGCGGTGAGCGATAACCACCGTAGTTCTGCCTTTCAGGAGATGTTTAAGACCTTGCTGGAGCAAGTACTCACTATGCGAGTCTACGCTGGCGGTAGCCTCATCCAGAAGGATGATTACCGGATTAGCCAGAATTGCCCGGGCAAAGCTGATAAGCTGGCGCTGCCCCATACTCAGGTTTTGTCCACGCTCCTGAAGTTCGGTATCGTAGCCATGCTCCAGCCGCATGATGAAATCGTGGGCACCCACTGACCTCGCCGCAGCCACTATTTCTGCCTCGCCAGCTTCCAGATTGCCGTATCGAATATTATCCCGGACACTACCGGAAAAGAGGAAGGGGTCTTGAAGCACCAGTCCAAGCTGTCGCCTGTAGCCAGTCCTTTCGATACGGCGCAGGTCATAGCCATCGACCAGGATGTGACCGGCGGTGACATCATAAAAACGGGCGATGAGATTAACCATGGTGCTCTTACCAGCTCCGGTGGGCCCAACCAGCGCCGTTGTCTTTCCCGCCGGGAGATGCAGGTCGATATCATGAAGGACCTCAATCCCCGGTTCATAGCTGAAGGAAACACCCTCGAACCTGATATCTCCTTTTAAACGAGCTATTTTGATGCTTTCGGGACTATCCGTCATTTCTGGCTTGACATCAAGGAGTTCAAAGATACGGGTTCCTGAGGCCATCGTCCTCTGGAGTTGAGCATATTCCATGGTCAGCGTTCTGATTGGGTCAAAGAAGCGTTGTAGATAGAGAAGAAAAGCCAGCAAAGTGCCTATGAGAAGGCTACCAGCCAGCACTCCACCCCCGCCATAGAGAATAATGATAGCCGTTGCCAGTGCCATCAGCATCTCCACTACCGGCGTCATAGTGGCTGAGAGGCGTACCGCCCTTAGATTAGCTTCAAAATGAGCGCGGTTAACCCGGTCAAAATGTTGAGAATTCAGGTCTTCTCTGGATAGACTCTGGATGACCCGAACTCCGGAGATATTTTCCTGGAGAGCCGAGTTCACCAGAGCGATAGCTTGCCTGACCTTGATAAAGTAGTGGCGTGCCTTACTCTGCCAGAATACTATGAATAGAAAGAGCAAAGGCACAACTGACAAGGTCAGCAGTGCCAGCCTGGAGTCCAGAAGAAGTAGTGCAATCGCCACGGCAATCAGGCTGACCACTTCACCGGCGACCCAAAAGGCACCGGAGTCAAGAAAATCTCCCAGTTCTCCCACGTCGTTCTGCACTCGGGACATGATACGCCCGACTTTGTTACTATCAAAGAATTTTAAGGAAAGGCGCTGGAGATGGTCAAAAAGCTGGCTGCGTAAATTAAGCAGGATACTTTGCCCCAGGCGCGCCTCTGCCTTTATCTGGGTGTAATAAGATGCCCAGTTGAGCAGGGCATTGCCCAGGAAGAAGAGTACTATCATGTTCAGCCCGTTCAGGTTACCAGTAACGATGTAGCGGTTCTCAGCCAGACCAACAAGGTAGGGGTTGACCACTGTAGTCAAGGTAAAAAGCAGGGTAGCAAAAATGGTCAGGGGTAGCGCCACCTTATATGGCGCAAAATATTTGGCCAGGCGTGAAACAACCCGGGAATCATAGGGCTTGCCGAAGACAATATCATCCGATGCATCCAGACTGCTGAGACGTTCGCTCCTGATATGTGCCGTCTGCTGACCATTGGCATCAAGCAGGAAAGGCGTCATCACTGGCTCTACCGCTAAAGCAGGAGCGACTGGCACGGTGGAGGCTTCCTGGAATTGGAACTGCAGACCATAGAGCTGTCGATATAAACCGTTACTGGCGAGGAGTTCCCGGTGCTTACCTTGCTCAACAATCTGGCCGTCCTGCAGAACCAGGATGAGGTCAGCCATCTCTACCGAGCGCAAACGGTGGGCAATAATGAAAGTGGTACGACCAGCCGCTAGCTCAGCCAGGGTCTGCTGGATAAAGTATTCAGTCTCGGTGTCCACACTTGAGGTCGAATCATCCATAATAAGGATACGCGGGTTGAGCAGGATAGTACGGGCAATAGCCAGCCGTTGTTTCTGCCCGCCAGAAAGGGTTATTCCCCTCTCGCCTATCCAGGTCTCATAGCCACCAGGCAAACTCATGATAAAATCGTGCAGCCGGGCTATCTTGGCTGTTTCGATTATTTCCTCTAAGCTGGCATCCGGCCGGCCGTAGCTGATGTTTTCACGGATAGTCGCCGAGAAAAGGAATGTGTCCTGATGAATAATACCAACGTGCCGCCGCAGGGAGACTAAGGATAAGTCCCTGATGTCGATTCCATCAATAGTGATACGCCCGGAAGTTACGTCATAAAAACGCGGTACCAGATTGGCTACGGTTGACTTACCACTACCGCTAGCTCCAACCAGAGCTATCACCTGCCCCGGTTTAGCCGCAAAGTTCACATTCTTCAAGACGGTAGCGTGCGAATCATAGCTAAAGGAAACATCTTCGAACCTGACCAGTCCCTTTATTTCTGCAACATTGATGGCATCAGGCTTTTCTTTTACCGGTGATACCTGGTCCAGGATTTCAAAGATACGCTGTCCGGAAGCCATTGCTCTGGAAAAGAGTATGGTCAGCCATCCCAGCATCCTTATCGGCATACTGAGCAGCACCAGGTAGAGCAGGAACTGGGCAAGTTCCCCATGGGTGAGAGCGCCAGCTACTACCAGGCTCCCCCCGTACCACAGTATGCCTGCCATCGCCAGGGAAAGGGCAAAGCTCATCAGCGGACTATTGGCAGCCAGCAGATTATTGGCTTCTATCTCCTGGTTGTAGATAACTTCAGCCTGCCGGCGGAATTTCTGACTTTCAAAATCTTCACGAGCAAAAGCCCGCACCACCCTTACCCCAGTAAGATTTTCCTGTACTACTGTCCCCAGCACACCTAAACCCTGCTGAATCTTCATCCACAGCACCCGAAGTTTCTGGTTGATGACAACAGTACGAAAGGATATGAAAGGAATAACGCTCAGGCTGATTAATGCCAGCTTCCAGTTAAGGGCAAGGAGCACAGCGGCTATGGCTATCATTAGTACGAGGAAGTAGGCGCCGCGCAGCAGGGCAAAACCGACGAACATACGGACACCTTCGACGTCGGCAGTAGCCCGGGACATGAGCTGTCCGGTTTGAGAACGGTCATGAAAAGAGTAGCTGAGCCTCTGAAGACGGTTATAAAACAGGCTGCGAAGGTCATAAGCCACTCTCTGGGAAAGATACTCAGATATGTAGCTCTGCCAGTAGCTGAGGATGCTACGCAGGAGACCCGCCCCGACGACACCAAGTGCAATGAGCGACAGCGAATGACGGTCGCTGGCACTCAGCGCCAGGTCAATAGCCTGACCGCTAAGGCGGGGGATGAGCAGGGCAAGCCCGGCTCCGGCAAAAAGAAGGGAATAAACTACCAGCGCCCGCGGCCAGTATTTCCAGAATAAGGCGGCAACACGCAGAAAAATAGGCATCTTCTTTAATTCTACGTTACCGTAATGGCGCTAATCAAATATCCCCTGAATAAGAAACTCAACAATAGCCCCCGCCACGGTAGCCAGAGGAGCAACCCCGAGTCTTCTCGCTGCCTCTACCGAGGTTTAAGCGCGGTTAGCAATGAGGGCTGTCGCTCAATATAAGGTAGGCAGGATAGCGCCGGCCTGTTGCCCGATTTTTCAGTGCCTTTCGTTTCGGGCAGGGTCTTTCGCAAACCAGTCTCTAGCTCGACCCAGCCCCCTTTGCCCGCCCGGCAGCGTGCCTGCCAGCAATACGTCCAAATACAGCACCACGGATTACCGAGGTAGCCCCGGGGTAATTGTAGTAGTAGACCTCCCCGATAAGTTCGCCGGCGGCATACAATCCGCCAATAACTTTCTCTGAGGTGTCAATGACCTGTCCATTGATACTAGTCTTCAGACCACCAAAAGTAAAGGTTATCCCACCAGTGACAGGGACAGCCGTGAAGGGCGGGGTGTCAATGGGGATGGCCCAATTGGACTTGGGCGGAGTGATGCCTTCAGTATGTTTCCCGTCAAGACAGTCCAGGTCGAGCTCGCCAGGCTGAATGGCAGCGTTAAACTCTCGCACCGTCTG